>JAIEPU010000090.1 GCA_019748235.1 bacterium | reverse complement strand
AGCAATCGTTGGGTGGGTCCCTTTTACACGCCGATCTTCACTCCAAGGTGGGTCCCGTTTTCATGCCGATCTCCACCACTATCGGCACAAAACCAGGCATACCACTCACCCTTCTCACGCCCGACTGCAGATCGCTCGTACGATCCCGCTCCGCGATCGTTCGCCGCCAGGCATAGAAGGATGATTCCATCACCCCTTCCCGCTGACAAAACTCCCGAACCGTCAGATCACTCGATCCTTGCCGCGTCAAGCGTTCCCGCCACAGCCGTTCCTTCGCCTCATCCCGCCACGTATTCGCCATCCGCCATCCCCTCCATCAAGATGACATAGCTTGACGACGGCCCATGGAAGAAAGAAGATGCTGATCGCGGAGCGGACACATTCAAACGGCTCGGGAGTTGATGAGGCATTCGTCCGTCGACTTGACGGCGCGGGTCTACACGAAGCTCGAACTTCGCGACCTAGACGGAGCCGTTCGGCAGCTACCGGGACTCGCTCCAACACCGTCGAAGGAGCCCGCGAAAATGACCGGGACGTATGGGGCAATGAGCCCAAATCGTCCGTCCGATTCACGAGATACGACGATCGACTTGCCCACCCTATTGACCACCAAGGATGACTCTGGACGACTTTTCACGGCAAAGCATGACGAAGGCGAGGGCGATTCCGACTCGTCGCAAGTGATTATTGTCAGGAGTTGGCAACGATTGGAGAGAGGATGTCAGCAGTAGGCAAGGAGTGGGGAAAAATGCACCCAGTAGGGGTCGAACCTGTAGTTCATTCGCCAAAACGTACTGATGACACCATAGAGTTACGTCAAACGCTGCGAGAGTCTTATCGACATGGGCAATACGGCGTTCCGCGACTTCACGGTAGTGCTCTGGAACGAGCGTGGATGCCGCAAGTGCCACCGCCCCATGTTCACGATCGGCACGAATCCAGGGGGATACCATTACCTCCTTGAGGAGGGATCGTTCGGACTCGGCGAGTGGTTCGAGATCAAGATGAGGTGCCCAACCGGCGAAGGAAGAAGTTCCGTCAGGATTCGCTCGGACGAATTGAATCCGTTTGGAGAGGACCAACCCGTCGCCCGACTTGACCTCATGGGTGAGGAGGAAGAGTAACCAAGGATCGTATCCCTCGTCGGCCGGATCAACAAGAATGGAACCTTGCCTTAAGAGGTTGGCATTCTGTTCGAGCAGGATGTCGGTCATCGAGAGCATCAAGGGATGACCAGGGTGCATGAGGACGGCTCGCTGAACGACGGGCGACGTCAGTGGCTGGACTTCTTCCTTTTCAAAACAGATCCGTTCATATCGCTTCAGCACCGGATCTGGATCACGGCGATTTCGCCCAGTGATGCGACGATCCCGTTCGCGAACGGCTTCCGGTACGAATGTGACCTCGTACCGGCCGGACTCGCGAGGATACATCGATCCACCGAGGCTCTCGAAGGCTTTCAGAAAGAACGCCCTGACGAAGTAGGGTTGCAGCCTGCGTGCCTCGGCTCGCTCCATCTCTTCCCTAACCGCGTAGAGCTGCTCGGGACTCATCGTCTCTTGGGCTAACGCATTCCGGTTGAGAAGCGACTTGAGATGTTCATGGCCGAATACATGGTCGATCTTCTGGGTGAGCCGCGACCGAACGTCGGGACGGTCGCCATATCGAATCGCTTCGATGAGGAGATCCTTGAGGCTGGTTTCTTCAAAGACCTCACCAAGGATGTCGAACACCCGGCCTTTGAGTGCTTCACTTTCAACTTGCAGCTTCGTCAATAGCCGGTGATACACATCGCCTTCACGGGTTTCCTTCGCGACCAGATTCCAAAGGTGGCAGACTTCCGTTTGTCCAATACGGTGGATTCGACCGAAGCGTTGTTCGAGGCGGTTCGGGTTCCATGGCAGGTCATAGTTCACCATCAAATTAGCAAACTGGAGATTCACACCTTCACCAGCTGCGTCGGTCGCAATGAGCACCCGGATATCAGGATCGGAACGAAACATCGCTTGAAGCCGGCGACGCTCGTCCCGTTTGGTCCCACCATGAATGATTATCACCGCCTCATGATTGCCCAGTACGCCGGCGACGCGTCTGTGCAGATAGTTGAGCGTATCCTTGTGCTCGGAGAAGATGATAAGTTTTCGTTGCTGGCCCGAGGTATCACGCATCTCAGGAGAGTTTTGCAAGATCTTGGAGAGTTCTTCCCATTTCTTGTCCTGCTCCGACGCGACCACACCTTTCGCCTGATCTTCTAACATCCCAAGAATGCGAATCTCATCTTCGAGTTCGGCGATTGTTTCGGCAGCCGTTGCCTGATCGACCAGCTTCTCTTCCAGTTCCTCCTGCTCCTCGGCATCCAGATCATCATCGTCTTCTGGAACAACCGCGAGTGTCTCAGCAAGAATGGCTCGACCCCGAGCCGAGATCTGCTCGTCACGAAGTCGACTTTCGAGACGTTCCTTTCTTCTTCGGAGCGACTGATAGATTGCTTCGGGACTGGAGGCGAGTCGGCGTTGAAGAGCGGTGAGGGCAAATCCGACGGAACCCTTTCGCGGTCCATGCAGCTTGTCTGCCTTACCCATCTCCGTTTGGACGTAATGTGTCACCGCTTCGTAGAGGCCCGCCTCCAGGGCTGAGAGGGCATAGTTGACGGTGTAAGCCTTTCGTTCAGGAAACAGGGGGGTACCATCGAACTTGACGAGCTCTTCCTTCACCATACGCCGCATGATGTCAGACACGTCGACCTTATGCACGCCGTCCCGAAACTTCCCATAGAAGCGATCCGAATCCAGGAGCGACAGGAAGAGTTGAAAGTCTTCCTCCTTACCGTTGTGCGGTGTGGCGGTCATCAGCAGCAGGTGTCTCGTGCTTGCTCCCAGTTTCTCTGCGAGCGAGAAACGTGCGGTCTTTTGTAGTTTCGACCCGTAATAGTGAGCGGCCAGCTTATGAGCTTCGTCGAAGACCACGAGATCCCATCCGGCGTTACACAACTTCTCCTGAAGGTCCTCGTTGCGGGAAAGCTGATCAAGCCGCACCACCAACTGATGCTGGTCTTCGAACGGATTGCCGCTCGGCGAGTTTTGCTCGAGAACGGGGGAGAAGACGCGGAACTCAAGCCCGAACTTCTCGAAGAGCTCATCCCGCCACTGCTCGACGAGACTTCCGGGGGCAACGATCAAAATGCGACGTGCGTCCGCTCTGAGGATGAGCTCCCGAATGTAAAGGCCCGCCATGATGGTTTTGCCGGCACCTGGATCATCAGCGAGGACAAACCTCAGCGGGGTGCGTGGCAGCATCGACTCATAGACTGCTGTGATTTGATGCGGGAGCGGATCGACATTGGAAGTGTGGACCGCCATCATCGGATCGAAGAGAAACGCCAGGTCGATCCGCTTGGCTTCGCACGTGAGTTGGAACGCTGCACCATCGCCGTCGAAAGACCATGGTCGCTCGGCAACCGCTTCGCTGACGTTTGGCTCGTCGTCTCGACCGAGGAGACGTTCCTTTAAGGAGCCGTCTGGCATACGGTAAATGACTTGGACAGAGCCATCCGCGATGGGGACGACTGCTGTCAAGGTCGAGACAATTGACGGTTCAAGCCCCGTGAGGGAGAGGCCTGGTTTCAAGTCTTCGAGTTTGAGCATATCCGTTCAGATATCATTTCGATTTGGTGGCGTCTTCCGTTCGCGATAGTTTACTCGACGACTTTCCGGTATTCATTCAATTCCGTTCGCCAAATGTTGGGGGCGACGCATGGACCAATCGAGTCGACGTGGATGCATTAAAATGAATTTCTACGTCCAGTACCACAACGTTCAGAACGAGGGTTTGCCGATCTCTAACCCGCCATTCGGCGAGACTCGGCTAAGCATCCACACTCGCCGATCTAATGTTCAAGAGGCGGATGGCCGCGTCTTCCTCATTGTCGGTGTGGGTCGACCACGACGATTCTTCCTCTGGGAGTCCTTCGACATCGAGGAAGTCACTACTCGACGGGATGTCGTATTCCGTGCGATCGGCACGGGCTGGCAACTTGCTCCTCCTATCGAGTTGAAGGGTAAACAGTTCGACGAATTCAAGGAAGCGTGTGCGAGGTTCGTCGGCTTCCGGTGTATCAACGGTCTCCCCTATTCTCGGAAGTTAGCCAAGCTGGTTGAGGAGAATCGACCGCCGGGTGAGCCGAACAAAATCGTGACCTGGCTCAAAGAGTTACTTAAGTTAGTTGGTGATGACAGCCAAAAGTTGGCTGTGATTCGACACTCATTGGGGTTCTATGAGGCCCAGCGTGCTCTGAGTATTCGACAGCCCCATGCTGAGGCCATCATGCGGGAAATCAAGCGAATCGAATACCGATCCGGACCGACCAAGGTTCGAGGGCGGATCTTCATCTATGCCAGCAAAGGCCGGTACTCCGAGCAAGACGAGTCAAAATGGATGAAGAAATATCGCATCACGGATATCAATTGTGATGACCTCCCTCGCGGGATGCTCATCGGCACGGTCGAGCTCTTTGACTGCGATGGTGGCCAGTGGCATCTAAGAAGACCAGAGCGAGCATCAAAGCTTGTACCGCCGATCAACCAACCGCAACCCATCTGGTTCTATCCGTTCTGACGGATACCACGGTTGTGGACAATAGCGGGCGATTTCGTTGTTGATTGGCTTGATGAGAAGTGTAGGGGACGAATCCAATACCTTACTAAGCTCCTGATACCATCCCTTATCTAATAGGAGATAACACAAGAGAGAAGAGAAGCAGATGACCCACAACTTAGCCCCAACTGGTGTACCAGAATTGCCCCATTGATGGGGCAGGCTTACCCCATTTCGGAAGGTCCGTCAGATGAGTGTCGACGTTTCAAAGTTTCGAATGTTGGGTGATTTGAGAAATTATCGTAGTTGTCATATTACAGCATGCTTATCGGATTAGGGAAACAGTACCGACCGCCAGCAGCGATCGGCTTACGGTGTTGGCCCAGGAGTCGTTCTTCTCCTGCTGTGATTCGCTGGAGGATACTTCAGTTTGTTGTCTTCATTTTGGTACAAATCAAAGTTGATTTCGAAAATGCTGACCGTCACTTGCTCATTTCCATGTGTGTGGAAGATCGTCCGCTTTGTCTTGTCCGCGAACGGAGCATGAGCACTCGACCCTCCAAACTCACCTGAGTTCGCGACGATGACGTGCTGAAACATGTGATAGTGAAGTGCTGCCGCCAAGTTGTCAAAGGTTCCGACGTCAACATTCAAGGCTGGGACAATGAATAGGTCAGTTTGGTTTCGGAGATCAGCAGCGAGGCTTAAATCCGTTGCATCGTAGCAGACGGCACTTGTCATGGACCATAGACGGCGACTCAGTTCATTCGGATCGACCAACTCCAAAATCCACTGAGCTGGCCGGAACGGAGAAATGCCCAGATCTTGCTCAGGCCCTGTCATATGCTGTTTACCCTGGTGTACGATTTGAACCTCGATTCCTCCTGTTGGTCTTCGCACTGGAATGAGCCATGCTGCCATATTCACAAGACGATCATCCCCATCCTCTAACGGTTGGAACACGAGCCCCGCACAAACGATGCAACGGTTCTGCATCACGAAGGGTACAAGTAGCGTCTGCACATCAAGTGGATGGATTGAAAGCTCTGGTAGCACAAGAAGCTCGATTCCGATAGCCGAGTCCTGATGAGTTGTTCGAACCTCAAGCATCCGCTGGATGCCCGCGAGAACTGACGCTGTATGGCGGCGGTGCCTACGACGATACGAATCGATCAAGAGTTGTGGATCGTTAGCAAAATCGTCATGACGAGGAATGACCGTTTGTGCAACACCGACTCTCATTCGTCGCATTGCAAGCTTCCGTTCGCCGGCGTCGCGGGCTCGGGCAAAACCTAAAGCCTTCGGCACTGTGACTGGGAGAAGTGACATCCGGGATGCCCGCCCATAGGTACTTTCCAAATTTTCGGCACGATTCTGTAGCAACTCGATGAGGTGCTTTTCCTTGAAGCCCGCCGGCAAACGAAGTTCAAAATCAATTTCTGGGAAGCCTGGCCAATGCAGAAGTTTATTCAAGAGTGAGCCAAACCAGGATGAGATCGGAATCGAAGGTGGTCCGAACGCATTTCGACCATTGAACATCCCATAGCGTCGGCGGAGCCAACTTGAGCGGTATGGACGATAAGCAATATGCGATCGAGAATTATTAGCACGGCTGTCGAGCGTATAGTCTGGGTTTCCCGTCAACAAGACCCGTAAAAGCATCCCAAGTTGATACTTCCAATACTCCTGACGACCCACCCAATCCGGCAATTGGAAACGACTGTCACCAAGTGAAGTTGCATCTAACTCGATTTCGAAAGCACGATCATTGACCGGGAAGTGATCTGAGCGAAGAGCAAGCCAGTCACGTGATCGAATCAGAACCCGGTCAGGTGTAACTACTACTGATTCCTGGGTCAGCCATGGAATTAGCTTCAACGCGAAGCGGATAGCCAAATATTCCTGCTGGAAGGGATTGGCTGGAGAACGAGAAACGTCCAGTAACGAGTATTTGCGGTCACTATCGGCAGCTTTAAGCTCAGAGGGAAAGCTATTGCCGTCTAACACGCCATACCCTTCAAAGAGTTTTCTCCATTCCGCCTTTTGGGTGACGCTCATTTTATTCCAGACCGCGATGGCGAGCTGTCGTTGCTCGGTGACAATTCGCACCAACCATCGGCTCTTTCTCTTCGCCCCTTCCTTTTTCCACCGTTTCAGAAATGCCTCCGCTGCCGCCTCAGTATCCAATAGACCCGCTTGTAGCAAAGCAAACTTCGGAACATCGGAAGACACCAAATCACGATAGTCACCCTTCAAAGCCTTGTGAAGCAGGACGTAATGGCGGAGAGCGGGATTTGAACGCCGAGTGAAACGGAGATCCAAGTACTCGCCGAAGCAAGCCAGGAAAAGGTATGCTTGCTGCACTAAGTACCAGGGAAATACATTTTTTCTCGAAAGGACGTGTCGGGCGAGTTCAGCCAATTTTGTCTGATAACCGCGTGGGTCGATTCCATCAGGAAGCTTATCATTATCGTCGACCAAGCCAGTCTCTGTTGCACCAGCTTTTAGAAGTTCAGCCGCACAATACCATGCGACACGCCGAGGGGCCTTTCGCTTGGTCTTGACACCGAGGTATTCGTTTAACAGTTCCAGGACGACTTCTAGCGTTCGAACGTCAGGTCTTAGATCAAGAGCAACTCGCAAGAGTCGCATGTTCGACGGATCACGAATCCATCTTTCGACCAACCTACTTCCAAAATGCTTTACCTTTTCATCCAACGTCTTTCGGGTGAGGGTCGAACTTAGGCGGAAGCGGCCCGCATTCCACTCCAAAGAATCCTCATCGCCTTTTTGCTCAATGTTCGCCTCTTGTTCCTCAGACGTTTCGCTCATCGGACGCAGCCTCCGAAACGCCGAACGAAACCGATTAGCAGCGAATCGAGCCGCCGTCTCTTCTCGGACATCGGGCTTCGCGGAAAGCACAGAGTCTTGGAAACGCCCACCTAAGCCTAAAGCATTCGTTTCACTCGAATACAACAGAGTCTCGATCAGTTCCAAAGTCTCCTCACCAACGAACAGATCCATGACTCCTGAGGCATTGTGGTCCACCCGACGCATGCTGGATGATACACGAACGCTTCCTGCTGCGGCATTTCGACCCAACACGACGCCGCATTTCTCCGAATTGACCACTAGCCCCGTTGCGTGATGATTGAGTTCATCACTCAACAGCTTGGAAAACGACTCGATCAAACGTGCCTCCAATTCGGGTTGCTTCAATCGCCCGAAATTCTCCTCGAGTCGCACCACAAATCTCATGTCGTCGACGTACCGACAGTAGTCGAGCAGTTGCCATTCACCATCGCTGTTCCATTCGTCGAACTTCTTGACTATCGAATCGTCAAAATCAAGCAGCACCACATTTGAGAAGAACCCACTCGACACGAGCCCCTGGGGCAAAGCGACGCGATCAAAGTCTGGTATGCTATTCGGCTTCGCTCGGCTCGCATACTTGAGTGCCTCCTTAGACTCTCCGCCATGCCACGTCCAATTGAACAAGGACTCGAAGCACTGGACGAATCGCTTTTCGGCTTGTTTTCCAAGCAGCCGTCTTACACTCGCATGAAGGATCTCTGGGCGAACGCGATCATAAAACTGAGACAAGTCGGCCGAAACAATCGCCCAATTTGTGTCAATCGTCTCGAAGTTCTGACGGACCGTCTGCTCGGGGCGTGCGATAAAATTCTGATAGTCCTGAAAGTATTGCCGGTAAACGCCGGCATTCCCCCAACGAAACCGCAGCTCGTTTGAGTCCCTATCACAAAATAAGCGATGGCCGTAACTAACCATGCCCATCTCCCGGGCTTTGGCCGCCGGCATTCGGGGATCACCCTGGCGTGTCTCCGCGAGATCTGCCATTAAAATCATAAATGCTGTCCCCAGGATCTGGTCACGGACGGAGACATGGGCCAATGGTCTCAGCTTTCTTTCGACTGAGGAGGTGCCCTCGACTGGCCGCCATTGCTCATTCCTGATTTCCCATGCTTGTGTTTTCGGGGCTAGCACGAGCCGTAGTGGAATAGGAGCCAAGGGTGATTGCGACTTGATCTCATTGGCGATATCGCGAATCACCGATTCCAGATCGGCGTTCGTTAAATCGAGCTCAAGAACGTCGGAATACCAATTGTGTCGGCGGATGTAGTCATGAGCCTTCTTCCATGCGGGGACTAACACGTATTCCTCTGACAGGCATTTCGTAGCCGGCTTCAATTTGATCTTGGACATAGTGGTGCTTCCTGTTTTTATTTGGTGGATTGTCACGGGCAGTAGACGTCCTGCAATGCTCCATCACCAGTTCATACGTGGCACGTCCATGCCGTCATCTTTTCACCGTTTGGAAGAGTGTGGACTGTGGTCGTCAGGATCAAACAAGCCAACAGATCGCGGTGGACTCAACCCCCACAAGCCAGCGTCGGCTAACCCGAATCTTGGTACTTCGGCAGATCACCGACTATCCGATGATGGGTGACTCTTCTGGTGACACTTGTGGCACTTTGTCTGGTTTATGAGTCGGCAATCACCAAACGTCGACCATCTTCGAAGAAACTCTTCTCGTGTCGTTTTGACAACTGTTGTCCCGGCTTGCCGACCGACGACGCGATCCGGTAACATAACTTCGGAACTCTCCCCGTTCGAACCCAAACTTAGGCGATATCGAGATGGAATCGGTGAAGGACTTCGATCAATCACACTTGGATGAGGCCTTTTTGGCGGCCACGGAGGGCACGACCCAGGTGGAGCAAGTGGTTGAAGTTATCACCGAAGGTTTATCAGGCGTTCCGGACGAGAATTTGACATACTTGTCACTGAGCCGTGCAGAGTTGAAGCAGCTTAGCCAGCAGATATCCCGCTCGATCACCTTACTTGAAGTTTGCTTATCGAAAGCATTAACACCTATGAAGGAAGCCGCCAAGGCCCTATCCCTGCCAACGGAGATTCAACTCAGTACTTCATGGTCGGCTTTTGGTTCAAGTACCCACGATGCCTGCCTCGAACTTTTTCGAAAGGTCAGTCAGCAGCTCGAAGCTGTCTTCTTCCGGGAAGTTTGTACCTTCAATGAGAGATTCGACGATCGCACAAAAGCCAACTGGTTCGAAAAATGTTCGAAAGCTTTGGTCAACCTCTCTGTACTATTCAGTAGCTTTGATTCGGCGAAAGTTTTGGCCAATCTGCATCGAGAGCACACTATGGCTATCGAAATCTGTTCTTCGAACGGATCTAAAGCGGTTCGGGAAAATCCAGCCGTTGCCCCAAATACTCCGCCGGACAACGACTTCGAACATGTCAGAAAGGAGACTTCAGAGCAGCACGGGAGTGGTGGGGGGACAACGCTAGTGGAAGTAAAGCGATCACGTGGTCGAACTCCACTTACGGATGAACGGCGGGATGCATACAGGTCGTGGGTCCAGGATTGGAATGGACAAGGCTACTATAAGACTAAGCATGAGTTCTGCGAAAGTCGCAATATTCCCATCGAAGACTTTGAAAAGGCCCAGAGTTGGGTTCGGCACGACCAACTCAAGCAGCGACGTAAAGAAGGTGGCTAACAACCCACCCGAGCCCTTCCCCTATGTGGATTAAACTGCGTCGATCGATCAAGCTCGTGGACTCCCTTTTCTCCGGTCGTTAGAGCGGATAAATTAGCAAATCAAACTTTCTTTCCGACCCTTCCCACAACCCTCAAAAAAAAATCGTTTGGGGTCATTGCTCGATATTCAACGTCTTTTTGCAATCCCCTAGGGCTGTTGGATAAGGCGGATAAATTCGAAGCCTGTTCGATCCCCAAAATTTTTCAGGAATTTACGCTTTCTAACAGTATTCGTCGCTTTTTTCTCGTGGATGTTTCGTGCTCATGGCTCAGGTCGTGGGGCGGATAAATTCCACTCCAAATTTATCCTTCCGACCTCGCTCTAACCTGACCTACGTGATCGAGATGGTTGCGTCGTGAAGGAGATAAAGAGTGACATCATCACAAGAATCGCTGGCTGAGATCCCAACTTATCTTGTCGGTCGTCTCGCCGCTGCCCGCCTTTGCTCGACATCACTTCGAACTTGGGACCGCTTGACTAGCAGTGGTCGCACGCCAAGGCCTCTTCGACTGGGTAGCAGGCCAAAGTGGCGGGCCGATGAATTGCGAGCCTGGATCAACGCAGGCTGTCCGGACCGCAAACGATGGGAGGTGCTTAGGCAGGATTAGATGAGCAAACCCGACCAAGCTAGGAAGCCGGCCGGGCCCGCTGTGATCGAACTAGACACTCGCATTATAGCCATGCTCATCCACACTTCCAAGGCTTGAATTGTGTCCACGTAGATTCCTCACGTTTCAAGATCTGGAGATACCTAATGGAAAAGCATGTTGATTTCGAACTACCCTCCGTTGCCGAGCCGGTGAAGCCGGTTGATGCTGATCGGAATGATGTCGCCCCCCCAAAAAAACCATTGGATCGGTTCGATCCATCTGTCCTTCGTCTAACACAGGATTTTGGATCATTCGTGGGGGGCGAAAAGGTTCTGACCACCATCGCCGTACACAAGCCATCCAAAGAAAACTGGATCCGCGTTCATCCCGACAAAGAGTATCGGCTTGATGTCCTCGTCCTGGAGTTGAAGGAAGATAGAGAGGTCTATCTTCTTGCAGGCGAGTTAGCACACTTAAACGGAACTGAACCTACACTTCGGGGCGTCACTCTGTGCACGTGTGTTACACGTAATGGCAATCTGTTCCTCTGGCCGATCCCGCTGCCCGATCGTGATGGCAAGGATAATCGTTGGTTCAGCTCTGCTCGCGAGGCGGCACGGTTGGGTATGGGGCAATGGGTGAGAGTAACATCAAACCAACCTTCAGGTGCATACGAAACCACGGTTACGAAGGCGGCATTGCCGGATCCGATTTGGCCTAAAAAACCTTTCAGTGAACTCCTTGAGATCGCGTTTCGAGACCGATTCATCGACTCGGTCGATCACCCCGTTCTGAAGCGATTGCGAGGCGAGGCGTAGAAGTGCTGCCCTCGGCACGATGAATAGGGAATGTAGTTCGACTTCACTCTCCTAGCCGTGCTACTGAAACCCTAGGTCGTGACAAGCGGCTCCTATGTGGATCACCCATAGGAGCCGCGTTACGGTGCGTGTTTCCCCGCTGCTTATTCAAGGACTCTCGGAATGGATGCATTTGACATCTACCGCGAAATCTGGCTCGTTGACTTTGAGTTCACGGCTCGACCAGGTGAAAGACCGACGCCAATTTGCATGGTGGCTCGCGAACTGCGAACAGGCCGACTTGTTCGACTTGGAGGCAATGATCTATACGCTTCGAAGCTTCCATTCCCAATCGGTGACGACGTCCTATTCGTTGCCTTTTACGCCTCTGCCGAGCTGGGTTGCTTCCTTGCTCTCGATTGGGAAATGCCCAAAAACGTGCTCGACCTATTTGTGGAATTCCGATGTTTGACGAATGGTCGATTGCTTTTGAACGGTAGCAGCCTCGTCGGAGCATTGCTCTTCTATGGACTCGACATGATCGATGTGAGCGACAAAACCAAAATGCGAGAACTGGCAGTTCGAGGAGGACCGTTTACTGATTCAGAAAGTCTCGCCTTACTCGATTATTGCCAACGAGACGTTGAGGCCCTGGCGATATTACTGCCAAGAATGGCCAGTGAGATTGACGTACCGCGTGCTCTTTTAAGGGGCCGATACATGATGGCGGCCGCCCAAATGGAGTGGGCGGGCATACCAATCGACGTCGAAACGTTGGCCAGACTCCAAAGGAATTGGGAAAGGATTAAGTCCCAACTCATCCAACGCGTGGATAACGGTTTCGGCGTGTATGAGGGTCGACGGTTCAAGTCCGATCGGTTTGCCGCATGGTTGGTTGACCGTGGAATTCCTTGGCCTCGCCTCCCTTCTGGTGCTTTGGACCTGAAGGACGATACATTCCGTGACTTGGCTCGAACTTATCCCGAAGTAGGCCCACTCCGTGAGTTGCGGCACACTCTCGGAGAACTTCGACTTTTTAATCTAGCTGTTGGATCGGATCGCCGAAATCGATGTTTGTTATCGGCGTTCCGGTCCAAGACGGGACGCAATCAGCCCAGTAATTCGGCGTTCATCTTTGGCCCGAGTCGCTGGCTCAGAGGATTGATTAAGCCGGAGCCTGGAAGAGCGATTGCTTACATCGATTACTCGCAACAGGAGTTCGCCATTGCGGCCGCTCTCTCTGGTGACCCGGCGATGATAGGTGCCTACAGGTCAGGCGATCCGTACTTAAGTTTTGCCATTCAGGCGAGAGCGGCCCCAGCTGACGCTACGAGAGAATCTCATGGACTGATACGTGATCAGTTCAAGTCATGTGCGTTAGGTGTTTTATACGGGCTGGGCGAGGTCTCATTAGGGCAAAGGATCGGCCAGACGTCGGCACACGCTCGTGAGTTGCTACGACTGCACAGGGAGGTCTTCCCAATTTTTTGGAGATGGTCGCAATCGGCCGTTGATTGTGCAATTCTTCACGGCAAGCTTTGGACGGTATTTGGTTGGTCCATTCACACGGGATCAAATCTCAATTCTCGATCACTTGCAAACTTCCCCATGCAAGGTAATGGCTCCGAGATATTGCGTCTAGCGTGCACAATGCTGACAGAGTCGGGAATAAAAACCTGTGCCCCGATACATGACGCGGTCGTGGTTGAGGCGGACTTAGCCGAGATCGAGCACGTCGTTGAAAGGGCCCAAGAGATCATGGAGGATGCGTCCCGTGGTGTCTTGGGGGGGTTCACAATCAACACCGATGTAAAGATGATCTGTTACCCCAATCGTTTCGTGGATGAACGAGGCCAAAGAATGTGGAACCTGATCAATGAAATCTCCGATGAACTTGATCGCCCTGACAACGGAACACTCTTCTGAGGTCTACAGCACTGTCCGTTATCGGCACACATTCGAGCGAAGGGATCCACAAGAAGATGGGGCAGTCTTCGAGTGGAAGGTCGGGCAGATCCGAGATGTCACCGATTTTCTGTCCACATCCAATCACTCAACGGAGATTGCAATGAGTCAGCGATTTCACCTCAATGTCGACCAACTTCGACTTCCGGCATCGAATCAGCCCGTAGACATTTACCAACCTAAGGAAGTCGAACCTCCTCCAAGGCACAAGCAAGGAGAGCGATTTCTGAAGGGTCCGATCCCGTGGCCATGGTTGTTGGCTGCTATGACACTCGGTCGATCTCCTCTAGCCTTGGGACTTGCCATCTGGCGTCTCTCAGGTGCCAAGAAATCCGCTACCGTCAAGTTGACACGGAGTGAGTCATGTTGTGTGGGAGATCGCAAAACCGTCTATCGCTCGTTGAATTCCCTTGAAGATGCCGGTCTCGTTCGAGTTGAGCGAAAACGCGGACGTTGTCCTCGCGTGACATTGATAGGCCGCTCACCTTGTGCGTCGTGACTTCCATAGTCTTAACAATTTCTCTAGGAGGGATCTGATGGCAAGCATTCGAAGACGAAATTACAGGCGTCCGGACGGGACCAGACGCAAAAGTCTGAAATGGTACGTTCGCTATAAAGATGCTGGTGGAGTTTACCGTGAAATCCCTGGGTTCCGCGATAAGGAGGCGACAAAGCAACTTGCGTCGAAGCTAGAACGAGAGGCAGCACTCGGACAAGTCGGGGTTTGTGACCCGTTTGTTAAGCATAGGCAAATCCCCTTATCCGATCACTTGAAAGACTTTGAGCGATCGCAAAAGGGTGCAGGCCACTCTGCAAAATATATCGACAATACTTGTCGACACATAGTTCGACTGATGAATGATTTGAACTTCCACTATCTTGACGATGTGAGCTCATCACGAGTGCAAGAGTTTGTCGGAAGAATCGTGGAATCAGGACGATCTCCAGCAACCGCGAATAATTACCTTGCCGCATCACAAACATTTTTCAATTGGGCGGTTCGGGATGGTCGTATGCCGGTGAACCCTCTTTTGCGATTGGCCAAACGAAACATCGAGGTCGATCGGAGACGAAAACGTCGAAGCCTGACGGTCGATGAGCTATCACGATTAGTGGTGGTGGCGGAAAGGGGACCTCGTGTAGAAGGGACGGATGGTACCACAAGGGCGGTCGTGTACGTTCTCGCGGGATACCTCGGACTACGAAAGAGTGAAATTGGCGGCCTACTTCCATCCGATTTCGATTTCGATGGCGGTATTGTGACTGTTCGAGCGGCAGTATCGAAGAATAAGAAACAAGCACAACTTCCTTTGCACCCCGTCGTAATCGATCGAGTGAGGCGATACCTCAACTCGATGGGTCCCGTCCAAGCGTCAGATCCGATCTTTCAAATCGCATGGCGAAACACTGCCGCTATGGTTCGTTATGACCTCCAGGCTGCTGGTCTCAAATTCAAAACGAGTTCCGGAAGAGTCGATTTCCACGCGTTGAGGGTTTCGTTCGCGAGCAATTTGGGTCGGTTCGGCGTTCCCATCCAAATGGCTCGAGAGCTGATGCGGCACTCAACAATTGAATTGACCGCGAAGGTCTACACGAAGCTGGAGGTTAATGACCTCGACCAATCGATTCGTCGATTACCTGACCTAGCATCTGGCTATGAACCTCGATCACAGATTTCGCAGACTCCCAAAGTGACGTGCGATGAGCCTTCGAGTTTCGGCTCTCTGAGCGAAACGGAAAAACTGCCCATCCTATTGCCCATTTCAGACGACCCCTCACGACTTTCCATGGCAAAGCATGACGATGACAACGAAGATCTCGACTCATCACAAAGGATTACGTTGTCAGGAGTTGGCAGCAATCGGAGAGGGGATGACGACAGTAGGCAAGGAGTGGGAAACAATGCACCCAGTAGGAGTCGAACCTACAACCGACGGATTCGAAGTCCGGCACTCTATCCAGTTGAGCTATGGGTGCTTGAATCAAGATGGGAAGGTAATTCGCAGAGGTCAGGTCACGGGGACTTTGACCAGACAGCATAAGCCATCCCATCAATGATCGTCCCTTCATCATAGGGCTTCTGACTGATTGAACAAGGAGGAGGGGCTCAGCACGACCAGATCGCACCGATTGATCGCGGTTGTTCCTACCGGCCATAGAGTTGCATCAAATCTCTTAGCGAAAACCAAAGGAGACGCTACAGGATCATGTAATGGGATCAGGCGGAGTTTTGACGGGAATCATCAATCTCCCTCTCCTTTCAGAGGAAAACAGAATCCGATAGACTGTGAGCATTCGGTGCCTTCGATTCGTTCGAGGATGTTTCGAGATATCCGCTCTATCTGAATGTCGGCTGTCGGACGGTTATGAGCGGTTCGGGATACGTTTTTGATTGTCCTCCTCGGAGGAATTAAGCAGAGCCACAAGGACTAGTGATGTCAGGCTATCCTCCACGACGGAACATGGCGATTCGCTTCGCTCCGATCCTCATCGCGATTCTCATGGGATTGATGATTGCCGCCCGCGGTTGTCAAGAAGGGCCATTTGGTCGGCTTCAGATAGTGGGAATGGATGCGCAACAAGAGGCGGCACTCGGGCTGCGAAGTTTTCAGCAAGTCCTAGCTGAATCGCGAGTGGTGGAACGAGGTCCAATTCCAGA
Source organism: bacterium (assembly GCA_019748235.1). Lineage (GTDB taxonomy): Bacteria > Planctomycetota > Planctomycetia > Kolteriales > Kolteriaceae > JAIEPU01. The sequence goes on along the minus strand of JAIEPU010000090.1, from coordinate 50,810 downwards.
GGTCGTCGCAAAGGTTGGAAGACGACTTGCGGTCGCGTCGCAAAGTCCAGAGTTTTTGAGCGCGATTGGCCTTACCATTCAGAAGTTTGAATGGGATTTCCGAGTCGTTGCCAGTAATGAGGTGAACGCATTCTGTTTACCGGGCGGAAAGGTAGTCGTTTACACGGGAATCATTCCCGTTGCGGAGACGGAGGGTGGTCTTGCGACCGTACTCGGGCACGAAATTGGACACGCGCTCGCCCATCATTCGGCCGAACGAATGGCACAACAGCAACTCGTGCAACTGGGTCAATCCGCAGTCGTCGGATCAATGCAGGACATGGATCCAAGGCAAATGCAGCAAGTGATGGCGGTGCTGGGTGTCGGGTCGCAGGTAGGAATTTTATTGCCGTTCAGTCGCAAGCATGAATCAGAGGCGGACCACATCGGCATCTTACTCATGGCCGCGGCTGGTTATGACCCGCGCGAGGCGAGTCAGTTTTGGGAGCGAATGTCCTCGGCCACTCAAGGGAAGGGAGCTCCCCCTTCTTTCATGTCCACTCACCCGACGAACGAACGTCGCATCACTGATCTTCAGAAATGGCTTCCCGAAGCGGAAGCCATCTATGAGAAAAGTCAGAAGCAGAACGGCAATCGATTGCTCCCCGGCCTTCGCGCGGATATCGAGCAAAACACCGAGTCGCCGTTCTTTCCATCGCGGACCGGCCGATAACGCCTCAACGGCCATGATGAGTTCGCAGTGCGGTTGGCTCCGCCTATTTCGATTGACGTTGATTGAGCAGGTACGCGAGCAAGTCGTCGAATTCCGCTTGAGGTAACATGCGAGCGACGTCACTAGGCATCGGCGACAGCTTCGAGGCCTGCTGCTCGTCAACGTCTCCCTCGGCCATTCGAATCTCGCGTCCCTGCGCATCAGCGATGACGATCACGGCCCCTTCTTTTCGAAGAATCAGGCCGTTGACGACACTTCCATCGGTTTTGAGGAACGTGGTGCGGCGAAAGGCCTGATCGACATTGCGATCGGGATCGAGGGTGTCTTCGAGCAGTCGGTCGAGACCGCGGATGCCAACACCATCGAGTTGTGGTCCGATCTTCGCACCCTCTCCTGCAATCTGATGACAGATCCCGCAGTTCTTCTTGAAGACTACTTTACCACGTTCGGCACTCGCACGCTCCGCACTGAAGGCCCCGCGCTTTTGAGCAATGAGCTGGCGCAGCGACTCGTCCGGACTGGGAATGGTCTTCTTCAGGGCATCAATCCGGGCTTCCTTATTGGGTACCGAACGGAACTTGAGTTCGTGCGATACGACACCATCGTTGAGGAGTTCGGCGGGAGCCTTTCCTTCCTCCAAGCACTTCAAAAGTGCATCGCCGCCGCCATCACTCCAACTCAACCCCCGAGCCACAAACGTGGCGAGATCTGCCGGTGCAATGGCAAACATCTTGACGAGGACTGCCGTGCCTTCTGGGTCACGGAGTTTGCCTAGCAGTTCGGCGGCGGGCTTGCGAATGTCGTTTGAATCGCTCTGGTCTTGGACGATCGAAATCAGCAATGCAGTTGCTTGCTTTGGATCGATCTGACCGATCGCTTCGAGAGATAATGTTCTGTTGCCTCCGTGTGGCGACTCACGCTTGGCGAGCTCCGTGAGTCGCTTGGTTGTGCTGGATAGTCGAAGATCGCGCGCGAACTCGATTCCTGCCCTGCAAGAATTGCCGTCATTTGAGTCGAGTAATTTTGTCGATACGTCGGATGCCCATGTCAATTCATCCGCAGGAAGCTTTTGGCCACGTTCCTGAGCCGCGTTGAAGAGAGCACGAAGCAAATCGATTTGCGCGCCCACCTCATCTCCCGCGATCGTACGGGCCGCGCTGTAAAGATCCTTCACTTTCTCCTCGGGCAAGTACCGGGCGGCATGATGGAAGAATTCATGGCGTCTGCCGTGGTCGAATTCCTTTCGATGGACGTGGGCCAAAAGGAATAGAGCGGCATCGGCATTCCTGATGCCGACCGAAACATCCGCGAATCGATTGAAGATGTCTGTGGTACCACCGAGTTCATTAGCGATCTGCAGAATGTTGCCAAGATCTCTGAGATTGTTCCGAAGTGCGATTCGATTCGCATGAATGAGATGCGTGTCGTCGGGAGACGCTTTTCGCCAGACCTCAAGCAGTGGTTCGATGTTGGTCCGGTCAGGATGAGTGCCAAGAACTTCCGCAGCCGCACGAATGACAAATGGATTCGAGTCCGTCAATCGGGTGATGACGAGCGAACGGATGTCCGGTGCCGACTTAGACCAATCTCTACGTTCGCCCATAGCTTTCACGATGTGCGTCCGCACAAGAGGATCGGCATCATCAAAGAGTCGGGTGATCTCTTCGGGCGTAAGCCCAGCAAGTCTTTCAATCACCCAAAGTCCATGGGCTCTCATCGTGGCAGACGATGGACCCGCCATCGCTTCACGGACGACGCTCACCGCGGACGGACCGATTCGATCGACGAGTTCGTTGGTCGCGAGGATTCGCACATTCACGTTCACGTCATTAAGCTTCTTGACGAGAGAAGCAGCGTCGAGTTTGGTGAGGTCACCCATGAAGCGCGGAGGTTTCGCCGGGGATTCTGGCGTTCCCTTATACACGACTCGCCAGATGCGCCCTTTCGATCGAGATCGACGTGGATGATCCAATCTCACTTCGTAATGACCAATGATGCAGTTGTAGAAGTCAGCGATGTACAGTGAGCCGTCAGGAGCAAGGGTGACATCGACGGGTCGGAACCATCGGTCGTCGCACCACAGGAAATCAGGCTGTTCGATCGCTCGGTACGAGGATCCATGCTTTTCCAGCTTGTCTCGGTTGATCCGTCCGGTGACGGGATTGCCGATGAAGAGATTGTCTCGGTATTCCGCGGGTAAGTGATCTGCTTCATAGATCACAATTCCCGCGATGCCGGTCGAACCGTGAAGATGCTCCATCATTTCCGGGGCAAATCCGAGCCCATCGTGCGGTTTGCCAAAGCTGGGATAGTACGCACCGCGAAGAAGCATGAAGGCCGGTTTCGTGTGGCAGTCCGACGAGTAGAGATTGCCCCAGGAGTCGAACGCCAGGCCGAATGGATTCACTTGTCCCCAGGTCCATTGTTCGATGTGAGAGCCGTCGGGCCGAAGCCGATAAGTGTTCCCTGAATTCATCGCGACCTGGGAGCTGTCCTTTCCTTTCACCGATGAATCGTTGTTGAAACCATGGCAGGCATAGACCCAACCATCGAGCCAAGGACGAAACGAACTGGCCATCCCGTGCGTATCGCGAAAACCGAACTCCGAATAGGCGATCTCTCGTTTATCTGAAACCCCGTCTCCGTCCGTATCTTCGAAGAGGTAGATGTTTGGAATGCTGAAGCCGAGGACGCCCTTCTTCACTTTGGCGACACCCATCGGGATGTTCAGTCCGTCCGCAAAGACGTGGATCTTGTCAGGGACGCCGTCCCCATTTGTATCCGTCATATACCGGGTAGCATCACGCGGCTTTCCTTCCTTGGAAGGATAGGGATATTCGAGAGTCGAGTTGATCCAGAGCCGGCCGGCCGAATCGAAGTTGATGTTCGTCGGCTGACCAATTTCCGGGTCGGCAACAATGAGCTGGATCTCAAAGCCCGGAGGAAGGTGGAATTGTTTAATTTCCTCACTGGGGGCAAGTGCCTCGGTGGGAGCAACCAGGTTCGGATCCTCCTGCGCTCGGGTCGATTGAGCGAGGCACAGAAAACAGACAAGGCCGTACAGACATGTCGTACGCATGTCGATCCTTTACGTGAGCAAAGCTGTTGGTGATATGGCTCGGAGTTCCGTCCGAGGCCGTGATATTCGAAGCACACTCTGAACGATTCACATTTCTTTCGTCGAGATTCCCCGCCATGAACCGATCATGTTTCATCGAAGCATTCGAACAGAGATCAGTGTAATCACTCCGGTGACGCCCTGTCATCGAAAGAATCGGTCGATCGACCCGAAGGTTTGGGGGAAACGGGAGTACGATTCTTATCCTCATTTTGGGGAGAGAAGTGATAGGGACAGTGGCGACATCCTGATTGACAGCAATACCCACGCTCTCGGAGGTAGTGCGCGGTGAAGACGACCAGCCCGTTTTCGACGTAGTAATCGGTGCCTTCAATAAACTTCTTGTCCGCCATGCATTACCCATACACGAACGGCGGCTGATCAAGCTTGATGAACCGCGCAACCCAGAGTCAACGAGAGGATGCCCGCAAAAAACGAACGTTCGTTACGCTCTAAACTCCAGGGGAAAGCGGTGCGTCTATCACCCAAGTGCTCCCCCTAGTTTTGGCTTATCTATTTTGACTTTCAGGGCGAATGTGGAAGAGTTATGCAATCTGGATAAGTCTCTCCTTCACATCGACCTGAGAGGCACAGTTCAAACAGATCCGCCGCCCGCTGTTCTGTTGGGCTGACAGCGTCGAAAGCACATCGGCGACATCGTTACCGGTGTTGTGCTCGAGTTACTCTTCAGACCGCGCGGACTACGACGAAAGAGCTGTTTGCTTTTTCGTCGTAGCTCCGTTTGATCGTTGAACGGCCTCATCAATCTTTGAGCGAACCTGTTTTGAGGGATCGTTGAAGCAGACCCTGGACATGGTCTGCAACACATTCGGCTAGCACCCCAACGTTATAACCTCCCTCCAGCATGCTCACCACTTTGCCCCCGGCATATTCGTCCCCGACATCGAGAACAAAATCGAGGAAGTGGCGAAAATGTTCTTCGTCGATTCGAAGTCCCCCGATGGGATCTCGATGGTGTGCATCAAATCCCGCGCTGATCAGCACGAGTTCCGGCTCGAATGCTTGAGCCGATCGATCCAGACGTTGTTTGAACTGCGAAAGAATCTCATCGCCTGTTCGTTGGACATCAATGGGAAGGTTAACGGTATATCCCAATCCGTCACCGGTGCCTGTTTCAGAGGATAATCCGGAACCGGGATAAAACGGATGGCGATGCATACTGAAGAAGAGGACCCGATCGTCGCCGTAGAAGATATCTTGCGTGCCATTGCCGTGATGAACGTCCCAATCGACGATGAGCACTCGGCGGAGTTCATGATGATCGATGGCATGCTGGGCAGCGACAGCGATGTTGTTGAAGAGACAGAAACCCATGCTCTGCGAACGAGTCGCGTGATGCCCCGGTGGTCTAATCAAGCAAAACGCGTTTCGGTCGTTTCCTGTAAGCACTTGATCCACTGCGGCAATGCCGGTTCCGGCTCCCCATAACGCCGCGCTGAGGGAGCGAGGTTCGACCGGTGTGTCCGCGTCGAGATAGCCCCCACCTCGCGCACATGTTTCCTGAGCACGCTTGATGGTGCCGTCGGTGTGAACTCGCGCGATCTGTTCAAGTGATGCGGGGGACGCGATCCCTTTCTTACAAGCATTCGTGAGGCCGAGCCCATCGAGATGTTTCCAGGCCGTTTGAACACGGCTCGGATGCTCCGGATGACTTGTCGAAGGGAAGTGGGAATCAGAAATCGTGTCGTGAAAGAGAATGGTCATGACATGATTGTTGCAGCGATGAACAGGGTTGAGGATGAAATTTCCATGTTGAAACCAAGAGTCGTGGAACGGGGAGCAGCCTCGCAAGCATTTAAAAGAGCGAGGCTGCGTTGAAATCGATTAAGCGACCTCTTGGTCAAGCGAATCAAATCCGAGGTCAATCGATTGCTTCTCATCATCTGAAGAGACGATTTCACCTCGTTGCACCGACATCCACGACGGTGCATCAATTCCAATTCGAATTCGCCCAGGGCGAATGCTGACGACCTGAACGCGAATCTCGTCGTTGATGATGATCTCTTCGGACACTTTGCGCGTGATGACGAGCATGAGGAAACCCTCCATGGTGGCGCGCTGGAATCTTCTTGATAGATCGGATGCTACTGGGAAACGGGATGCTGCGTCAAGGATAACGTGACAGGTTTGACGAGGGACGGCAAACACGAATCGATCTCAATGCAAAAAGGAGATTCATTTCAAAGAATTAGTGGAACTGATTGAAATTCGAAGGTGTCGGAAGTCTGAGGGGAATTGTTCGAATAGAATTAAATCGGTGAGGAAGAAAACCGAGAGCGACGCGCCCGCTGTTGCCGCCTTCGTCAGCCCGGCTAGCAACCGTCGCTCTCGGCACTCGAGCTGACATGTGATTTATACGCTTTACCCGAGCGATTTGTCAGGTGGAATTTTCAGAATTTACCCCAAATCCGGTGCAACTCTTCTTGGGTGGTATTTTGATCAGGTATTGTTACAGATTCAAGTCACTTCATTTTGTCACGCGTTCAGTCTGAAGAGATTGACTGATTGTTTCAGCGCGAATTGCTGAAACACGGGGTTTCTGCTGCGAATAGGGTGTCGTCATGCGACTTTCCGATATTCTTCCGTAATCTTCGTGAAACTACCGCTGCCGGGAGGGTAAAGTACGTTGGTCAAAACGATCGTAATCAGGGGCCCCGGGGCTAAATGTACGAACTCATTCTCTTTGATTTCGATGGAACGATCGCGGACTCCTTGCACCAAGGTTTAGCCCACTACAACTCCTTGGCGGGTCAATTCGGATTTCTTCCGGTCACCGATATCGACGCTGCACGGCAAATGAAGACGAAGGCCTTCTTCAAAGCTCACAAGATTCCCCTACGGCGTCTCCCTGGTCTCTATCGCGAGTTCATGCGACTGCAGCATGCCTATATGCCGAATGTCAGGCTCTTCGAGGAGATCAAGGATGTCGTGGAAACGCTCGCACAGCATTTCCGCGTCGGAATCTTATCCTCGAACACGGAGGACAACATCCACGCATGCCTTCGGGCGAATGGGGCGGAGGGCCTTTTTGATTTCGTCTTTAGCCACACCAGTATCTTTGGCAAGCATAAGTCCATGCGGAAGATCTTGAAAAACGAGAAGCTCGTTCGAGAGCAGGTCGTCTATGTGGGAGATGAGCTTCGCGACTTGAAGGCTGCTACCAAGTGTCGCATCGATGCCTGCGCGGTGACGTGGGGGATGCACACGGAAAAAGTGCTGACAGGGGAGCAACCTCGCTATATCGCCCGGCAACCGGTCGATCTGCTCCGGATCTTCGGCGTGGCGGAGTTTCGTTTAGAGAATCCGCAGTTCGCGTCAGCGGTCGTCACTTCGTAACCGAGCATGCCTCGCCGCAAGCGGCGGATCCCTCTTGACCGCAGGTCGTCCTCACTTCAAACGAAAACTCATTTGTTGAGTTGCTGGGCTTGTTTCAGCACATTATTCGCGGTTTCGAAGACGACGGAACTGGCGGAAAATGCTTGTTGCGTTTGAATCAAATCCACCATTTGTGTGCTGAGATCGACGTTCGATCCCTCCAGATAACCCCCTGTCAGTGATCCCAACATTCCAGAACCAAACTGTCCAGGAACTGGGTCTCCCGAAGCTCCACTCTCTGCGAAAAGGTTATCACCCACTTGGTAAAGTCCTTCCGGGTTCGGAAAACTTGCCCCTTCGATCTGACCAAAGGTGACGGACTTTCCGCCCAAGGTGCCGGTCACCGTTCCGTCCACCGCGATGTCGATGTTGTTCGCGCCGCTCGGGATTTGCACGGCTGGCTGCAGACGAAGGGATTGTGAACCGCTTGGTAAGACGAGATTTCCGTCCCCATCCTGGGAGAAGTTGCCCGCACGCGTGTAGAAAGAACTCCCTTGGGCATCCGTCACTCGAAAGAAGCCATTACCTGAGATCGCGGCGTCCAGCGGTTGACCGGTTTGCTGTAGGGGACCTTGAGTGAAGTCGAGTTGTGTCGCGGCGAGTCCCACTCCCGATCCGAGGCTGATGCCTCCTAAATTTGCATACATGAGATCTTGAAAGGCGGCGCGGGAACTCTTGAAACCGGTCGTCTGTAAATTCGCGATATTGTTGGAAATGACACCCATCGCCTCGGATTGTGTGGTGAGGCCCGAGGCTGCAATGTCCATTGCGCGAAAGCTCATGGTGGCGTTTCCGTGGTGATTCGGGAGGGTTACCAAACCATACGACACCTCGAAGAGCGATGGGGCCGGTGCACTGTTAGATGATCAAAATGAATCGCATTCGCAGAGACAGAGGAGAATGATTGTGACGATGACGCCGGAGGAAATAGCACGGCTCGACGACTACCGGTTCATGCGTGGTCCGGTGGGAGGAAACCTTGCATTTCTGCTCGATCGATTGACGGATGTGATGGCGATAATCGCGATGCACAAAGTCTATTGCCGGATCGAGAAAGGTCCGCACGCCGGCGAGGCATCACTCGACGTCCAAGAGGCGCTCGATGCCTTGCAAGACGCCAAAGATCTCATTCAACAAAGCATGCGCGAGCTATCACCCCCGACGGCATAATGGAATGGCGTTGTAGGGGAGTCACTACTTTCTCGCACAATCACCCGATTCATGGTGGAAGCAGGCTATGTCGTTTCGTCATCCATTGCCCGGGCTCCGACTTGTGCGCCAAAAGGTCGACTCGACGCGTGAAGTGGACATCTCCGCCGCAGTGAAACGAGAACTCGATCGACTGAAGCTGGGATCGACGATCAAACCGGGAGAGAGTGTCGCCTTAACCGCCGGGAGTCGCGGGATCGCCAATATCCCCACGATTCTTCGCGCGACCGTGGAAGTGTTACGGGGCCTCGGAGCCAATCCGTTTATCGTTCCGGCAATGGGAAGCCACGGAGGTGGAACGGCCGAGGGACAAACAGAAGTCTTGGCCGGTTATGGCATCACGGAGGCAACGATTGGAGCGCCCATTCGCGCATCAATGGAAGTCGTTCGGATCGGCGACCATACGGAAGGAGGACCTGTTTACATCGACAGGATTGCGTCGCAAGCAGACCACATCGGTATCGTCGCTCGCATCAAGCCGCACACCAGTTTCCAGGGCACGATCGAAAGCGGCCTTGTCAAGATGATGATGATCGGCCTTGGAAAACATGAGGGGGCGAAAGAATATCACCGCATTCTGGTGCGGAAGCCGTGGGAGCCTTTCGCTCGTTCGATCGCACCGATCGTTCTCGCAAAGACGCCGGTTCGTTTTGGATTAGCGATCGTTGAGAATGCACTCGATGAGACGGCGCATATCGAGGGGGTTCCGGCGCATCAGTTCTTGGACAGGGAACCGGCACTTTTGCAAATGGCAAAAAAGCACATGCCCCGCCTGCCGGTGGATGAGGTCGATCTCCTCATCATCGATGAGATCGGCAAGGATATCAGTGGCTCGGGCGCGGACACGAACGTGATGGGGCGAAAGCCCAGCGGTGACGTGAACGAACGGGATGTTAGGAACACTCGGCCGTTAGTGCATCGAATCTTCATGCGAGAGCTCTCGCACCATTCTCAGGGAAACGCAGCCGGAATCGGCCTAGCGGATTTCACGACCGATCGGCTCGTCGCGTCGATGGATTATTCATCCACCGTCATCAATTGCCTGACCGCGAATCACCCGCTTGCGGCCGCCGTGCCGATCCATTTCCCTAGCGATCGAGAAGTCATTGACGCAGCGATCGGAACGGCCGGCCTGAAGTCATGGATGGACGCGCGGATTACTTGGATCATCGACACCCTTCGAGTCGAGTATCTGGCGGTCACGGCAACGTATGATCTAAGCCGAATGGATCCTGCGGTGGAGGTCGTCAAAGAGTTGCCCTGGACGCTTGACGGGAACGGAAACCTTTCCAAGCTCGCTTCGATCGTGCGCGATAGCATCTAATCCGACATCCATTCTCCGTTCGAACTCAAGAAAACCAAACGGCCGACAAGCGATTCGCTGCCGGCCATCGGTTTCGTTGTGATATCAAACCGTCATCAAGGCGATTTCGAACCCCTAGCAAGCTAGGAGGTCAAACTCATCCATCAAAGCAACCGAAGCTGCCTTGACGGCCTTTAGACCACGAGGTCCTTGAGAGACTTCATGACGCGAGCGCGAACGACGTTGGTCGCCGGCTTAGCCTTGATGATGATCTTCTCGCCGGTCTTCGGGTTGATGCCTTCACGAGCCTTTGTCGGAGGCTTCTTCACCAAGCGAAGCTTGATGAGGCCGGGAAGGACGAACACGCCCGGACCCTTCTTGCCAAGTTGGCTCTTCACCGCATCGGTGAGGGCATCGAAAACTCCCTGGACCTGCTTCTTGGTCAAACCAGAAGCATCCGCGAGATGTGCAATGACCTGTGACTTGGTCAAAGGCTTTGAGCTAGCTGCTTTAGCCATTGGGCTCATTAACTCCTTCAATGAGAAACCGATAGGCCCACGTGAGCGATTCAAATGGGCTGCAGACTCGGAAGCACCCGATTCTCCTCGGAAACATGCGTCTTCCGGTGCTACAGAGAATCGCGATTCGCTGTAATGGGCGAAATCCTAGTGCTTTGTTTCCGGGGATTCAATGCCCACAATCGCGGATTTTCCGCAGAAAATGTGCTTTTTTCTTCCCCTCGCGAACGGCGATGAACCGTTCGCCATGCTGTCTGATGTCGCCGTATTTCAGTGACAACATCATGACACTCGATGGAAACAGGTGTCGTACGACGAGTGCGGTACCAAATCGCTTTCCTGCAAAATAGCTCGTTTTTCCTAGAAAAACACAAGTTTCTAAATCCTGCCTCTGAAATTGTCTCGTTCCATCCCAGATCATTTGGGAGTGAACGATGCCGAAAGTCAGTCGGGCTCACGAAACGTTCGGTTCGTTGGAATCGGTCAAGACAAAACTGCGGATTGGTCGTGCGGAGTTTTCCACGAAATCCGTTGTTTTTAGGCCAAAATCGGGGCGAGCTTGTGCGAAAAAGACAAGTTTTGAATGCCGATAGTGATCGTGAAGGCTCCATCCAAGGTCCGCCGAGCAGCGGCGAATACGAATAAAGTGAATCCTTCGGGAGACCTAAAAAATGGCTTTAAGGAGTATTCTTGCCGCGATGATCCCTCGACGGTTGCTTGTTCAGTACGGTCGACGTGCCGAAGTGATTTGGCGGTTGGCCGCGGTCGGCCTGGTGGCCGCGGCCCTCTCACAGTTTGGATCGATGGCGGTGGCCCTGACCGGCTTGGTGGGTCTCCTTGTTATCTGGGAGCTGACAGGAAGAGTCGCTAGTTCCTACGGTGAGGTCGAAGATCCCTCTCTCAGGCAAAATGTACAGCAGCGAATGCTGTCATTCGTCGCCGGCTTATCGGCATCGATCTCGTTTCTCGTACTCACGATTGTCTCGGCGGGGTGGGGAGTCGCGGAGACGGACGGGGCGATCGCTTTGCTCGTGATCGGCTCCTGCATCCTTGCCGGTTGGCTGGTGCTCAATTTGCTTCGGCAAGGTTGGCGGATCGGCTTTGCGATTCTCGGCCTTACCGCAATCACCGTCTTTGGTAGTTGGAGTGTCGTCGCATCGGTCCAACATCCGCAAACAGTCACGGAACCAGCGATGGTCGTCTGGGTCCGGCTGCTCACCTTGTTCGGATTCGTTTCCATCATTGAACTCTGGGCGAACCCGATTGGGGAGCGAACGAAATGGATTCCTCGACTGATGAGCATGGCGTTCATCATCCCCGCGCTCTCCGCTTGGCTCCTTTGGTTACATCCGCCCGTCGGACAAGTGGCGAGCTTCTCTGATATTTCACGGATCGCATGGTTTGCCGGAATGGTGATAGGGATCGCCGTCATCCTCTTCCTTCGATTGGCACAAATCATCAAACCCGGTCCGAGCATCCGACGGCTTAGCCGAGTTTTTACAGATCGCCGGTCGATGGGATCTGTTCCTCTCACGACGACGATTAGTCTTGCGGCTCTCCCCACGATCCTACTCGCGACCAACGGTTCGTGGATTCAGTGGACGATCGTTGCAGGCTGTTATGCGTTAACGGTGATGGCGAAGGTTGCTCTGCATCGTCAGATGACCCCATCGTCGCGGCGTCCGAGGCGAAAGTTGAACAGCTCGTTTCGCAAGGGGACGACTCTTCAAGGTCCAAAGAATAGGCAATCGCATGAGTCTGCCGAGATGACGTTGATTTCACTTTAGGCGGTCGTTTTGGGCCGAGGCGGGCCGGGGAACAGGGCGTTCGTCCGTTTGATGTAATCCGAGTAATCCGGTCGGCGATCGACTATTGTTTTCTCCAGGAGCGTGACGCCGGACACTCGCATCAGAAAAAATGTCATCATGACAGGGCTAAGCACGGTCCACCATGCTCCACCGCCAACGGCGACAAAATAAAGCCCCCACCACACACAGATGTCACCGAAGTAGTTTGGATGGCGTGTGAATCGCCAAAGGCCCTGATCCATCACTCGGCCTTTATTCGCGGGATTGGATTTGAAACGGGCAAGCTGCCAATCCCCCACGGTTTCAAACATCACTCCGATACTCCACACCGTGATTCCCAGAATATCGATCACTGTTGTGGGAGAGTTTGAACCGTGAAAGGCCGCCGCTTGAAGCGGAAGGGATACGAACCAGAGAATCACTCCTTGCAGCAGAAACACAATGAATAGACTCATCCACCAAAAGTTATTACCCCGGTGCTCACGCATGGCAACATATCGCCGGTCCTCTCCATGCCCCCAGTTCCGCCACAACAAGTACAGCGAGAGACGAACACCCCAGATTGTCGTCAGAAGAGCCAGCAGTAAAGTCCGCCAGCCGTCGTCAGCGCGGTTGAGGAAAGAGATCCAAGCGACAACGACAAACCCGGTGCCCCAAAATGGATCGACGATGCTTACGTCGCGCAGGGGAATACTGATCAACCAAAGAGTCGTCATGAGGAGCATGATCGCACCGAAATTGATGAACAAGATGTCGATCATGCAAATCTCCTCCCAGGACGATCATCTCCGGGATGCTTATCGAGCAGGTTCGAGCAAATAGTGAGACACGAACCACTCCTCCCCCTGGGAGTAACCAAATAATTCCTGAACGGCGAGGAAGAAGATTCGCCAGCGATGAAACCATATTCTCCCATCTTCAATTCCGTAGACCGATTGAAGAATAGGCATGATCTCAGCCTGTCGCATGTCGAAATTGTCGAGCCACGCCTCGGCCGTTCGCTTATAGTGTTCGCCGTTCCATACCCAATGTTTGGTCACGCGCAGATTCTCATCGAATCGCCTGAGAAGATCTGCGCTCGGCATCATTCCCCCCGAGAAGAAGTACCGTCCCATCCAATTCTCACTTCCTTCGGATTCGAAGGGATAGGCAAGATACCGATGGCAGAAAAGATGAATGAACATCTTCCCGTCGGGAGTTAAATGGCGAGACAGCGCCGCCAAAAGTTGACGGTAGTTTCTCATATGCTCGAACATTTCGACGGAAACGATTCGATCAAACGAGTGAGTATCCTGATCTTAAAAGGAATTCGCGAAGTCATTCATGTCAAGAGTCAAGACTCGCAGGTTGTTGAGTCTCCGTAAGACAATTTGCTCTTCGATGAAGCGCCGTTGGGTCGCGGAGTTGGAAAGGGCCGTGATGCGACTGCTCGGATAATGCTCCGCCATCCACAGGCTCAGCGAACCCCAGCCGCATCCCAGTTCTAGGATTCGTTGACCATCTGTGATTTCCGCCCGACGACACGTTTCTTCGAGTGCCGATTCCTCTGCTTCATCAAGCGTCATCGGTTTGTCGAGCCAGAGGCAGCAACTATATTTTCGGTGACGTCCGAGAACACGTTCGAAGAACTCCGAAGGAAGTTCATAGTGTTGCTCATTCGCTTTGTGAGGGAGAGGTGCGATCGGCTCATGATCCAATGACTGGATGAATGCCTCGACTTCAGGATCACAGCAGATCGAAGCTGCTGACGAACGAGCTTTCAGATGATTGGCGCAGAGTCTGCGAATGCCGATTCTTGTGATCCGATCAGGGATGATTCCATTTTCAACGGCACTCAATCCGAGTCTTAAGAGGTCCATTAGTGAACGTCTCCGTGAGCGAGCTCATGAAACCGGCCCGATAATCCCATGTCGCGTTTCTCCTCAGGCATCATCGCGGCGCGGGACGAAATTCGAATTGGATCTTGACGGCCCTGCTGCCTGTCAAATTGTAGTTGCATGACCCCGATGTGCCGTTCTTCAAAGAGTGCCTCGCAATAGGAGAGGTAATAATTCCACATCCGGATGAATGGATCAGGGAATCCTTGTTCCTTCACGGCATCGATCTGATCTTCAAATGATCTCTTCCAAAGATGGAGTGTTTTGGCATAGTGCGGGGCTAACTCCTCGATGTGAACGAGACGCAAGTCAGATGTTCTGCCGATGGATTCCAAAAGGCTCGATACGGAAGGTAACGATCCGCCAGGAAATACGAATCGTTGGATGAAATCGACGGATCTGAGGTATTCGCGATGCCTCGATTCCGGCATGACAATCGCTTGGAGTGCGAGTGAGCCGTCTGGTTTCAATAGTTCGTTGCATCTCTTGAAATAGTCGTCGAGAAATTGATGGCCGACCGCTTCGATCATCTCGATCGACACAATCTTGTCATATTTCCCCGTCAGCTCTCGGTAATCTTTCTGGAGGAGGGTGATGCGATCGTTGAGTTTCGCTCGATGAATTCGATCGCGAGCGACCTCGAATTGTTCTTTCGAAATCGTTGTCGTGGTGATGCGGCAATCATAATGCTGTGCCGCATGGATCGCGAATCCTCCCCATCCTGCACCAATCTCGAGAACTTCGTCGTCGGAACTCAGATCCAGCTTCCGACAAATGCGATCGAACTTTTCGATGGACGCATCGTGCATTGTCGCATGAGCGTGCGGAAAGATCCCGCTCGAATAGGCAAGGGATTGATCAAGCCAAAGCCTGAAGAAGTCATTGCCCAGGTCATAATGAGCGCTGATATTCTTTCGGCTCCCTCGAAGGCTGTTTTTTCGAGTCCAGTGAAGAATTCGATGTCCGACTGAGATGATTCCGCTGAACCAATTGTCGAGACGAGTCGTCGTCTGGATATTTCGGACAAGGATGCGGAAGAGGGACGTCAGATCATCACAGTCCCAGTCTCCATCGATGTAGGACTGTGCAATGGAAAGGGTACCGCCGAAGAGTGCGTCTCGGTAGAAGCGAGGCCGACGAACAGAGCATACAGCCCCAATGTCGCCGCGTTCTCCAAAATGTGCGCACCCTTGGTAATCCGAAAGCACGATTTCGCCACCCCGGATGCTCAACAATTGATTTGTCAGCAATTGTCGGGCAAACTTGTCGAGGTAGCCAAGTCGCTCGCTTGAATTCTCGTCACTCATTTCCAACGATCCAAAAAATTATCAATTGTAACCGCCACCGAATCCGACCTTTTCATGGTGATCGTGGAGATATCTGTGGTTTTACCTTCGGATGCGGCACATAGGGAATTCTCTTCCACCACAGTCGAGCGGCTTGCCAATAGATTCCAATGAAGACCTGCATCGTCATGAATGGATATCGAAAGAGAATGGAAACTTTTCGCAATGGAGTGAGCTCTCGCCGATTTAAGGAAAGTGTTGCGACGAATGGTACCGATTCACCGTCTCGATTGGTGACGTGAATGAGAAGTCGATCACCGGGAGTTGAAAGTGACCAGTCGTAATCCATACCCATCGTCAGAAAGGGAGAGACATGAAATGTTTTGGGGTGCCTCGCCTTCAGACGATGATCTGACTCTTGACCCCTCACATCCAACACGTAATTGTGTTGTTCATTCCAGGGCGTATTGTTTACTTCCGCGACGACCGCCTCTAGGACTTCAGACGGCGAGTAGCAGTAGTAGAAGCTCACTGGATTCATTTGAAATCCGAAGTAGCGAAAGTGGGTGAGGAGTCGTATGGCTCCTTCGGGCCGATGCCCCGTTTGTTCTTCCACTAGGTCACGGATGGACTCATCGAGCGGAAGACTCGGATCGCCTAAATGATCATCACGACGGAAACGTGCGATGGAAAACGAACGGGTCGACCAGAAACCACGACGACCGAAGAGTTGTTCGATTTCCTCTAAATCAACGAAGACTAGAAACAACCGATAAAGGAATGAATGATCGGCCGTCGCATAACGGCGGTGAAAAACCGTTCCCTCGTAAAAACACGACTTTTGGCTCAACGAAACGTCCCTCATGAATCTAGTTTGACCGACACAACTCGGTCGCGGCTTTTGTCCGATGTTCCGCCATCTGTTCGAAGTATCTGCACACTCTAAGTGCGCTGACGACTCCGTCTTCGTGGAACCCATTTCGCCAATAAGCTCCGCAATAAGAGGTCCGATTGTTGCCGATCAACTCTCTATGTCTCTCTTGCGCGGAAGTTCGTCTGATGTTGAAGACGGGATGTTCGTAAATGAATCGGTTCAGCACTCGTTCGGGGTTGATTCGATGCTCGGCATTGAGGGTCAGGTTTACCGTTGACCGCGATCGGATTTGTTGAAGGATGCTCAGGCAGTAAGTGACCGTTGCATTTCCGTTCGAGTCGTCAGAGATGTGGTAATTCCAGCTTGCCCATGCACGTCTACTTCTGGGTAGCAATGATTCGTCGGTATGCAGGACCGCGATACTCCGTTGGTAGGGAAACGCGCTCAGAAGTTCTCGCTCGGTGGCAGAGGCGTCCGCGAGAAGACGGAGTGCCTGGTCGCTATGACATGCAAAGATCACATGGTCGAACGACGCGGCGCCGTCGCCACGAGTCATCAGCTCGACTCGGTCCGGAAGTCGTCGCACTTGAGCGACCGGTGTTCGAAGGCGAATTTGTCCATTAAAGCGATCAATGATGGCCCTCACGTAACTCCGCGATCCTCCATTGATCGTTCGCCACACGGGGCGATTCCAGATATTGAGCAGCCCGTGATTGCGGTAGAACTCGATGATGAAACGAATTGGAAAATCCGCGAACGTCCCCATGGGGCAAGACCAGATAGCGGACCCCATGGGTAAGAGATAGTTTTCCGCAAATTCTTTCGAGTATCGCCCTTCTCGGAGAAACTCGCCGACGGTTGCGTCATTCCGCACGCGATCAATCATCTCTGGCTGCGAGAGCTTCGTGGCCTGTTGATTAAATCGGAGAATATCGAACAGCATTCGGTGAAAACGAGGACGAATGAAATTCCGTCGCTGGGCGAACAATGTACTCAGGGACGCTCCACTGTATTCCAGCCCACTCCGTTCGCACTGAACGCTGAACCCCATTTCCGTCGGTCGCGAGGTGATTCCCAACTCATCAATGAGCTCAATGAAGTGCGGGTACGTCCAATCATTGAAGACCATGAAGCCCGTGTCGACCGCGTGTGTTTGACCGTCCAGTTGGACGTCGACCGTATGGGCATGACCTCCCAGATAGTGAGACGCTTCGAAGATCGTTACTTCGTGCCGGGAACCCAGACGATGGGCGGCGGTCAGGCCGGCGACTCCTCCTCCGACGATAGCGATCTTCATACTTCTCTCGACTTACCCTAACTGAGACCAAAACGTTCATGAACGTGCAAAACGTCCAATAACGGTAGGAGGATGAAGGACGCATCGCAATCAGAGTAAGCCGTAAAAAAGAAGAAAAACGACGATTAATACGGTTTCTAACCACAATTCCGCGTACCATTTGTAAGGAAAGTCTTTTTCGATAAAAACGTTCAAAACGTTCTGACTGGTCGAGCCGAGCTATGCCGTATGTGAGCCCTAAGACTTTGGCTTCCGCCGCTGGGGTCAGTGAGTCTTCGATCAAGCGGTGGTGCGATCAGGGAGTGATCGCGACAGAGAAAACGGCTGGGGGGCACCGGCGCATCACTCTTGCATCAGCTACCGAGTATCTCCGGAAAATGGGGCGGTCAGTCGCTCCTCAACTCATCGGACTTCCTCTTCGTTCTCACGAGGCTTCGTCAGCGACGTCAGATATGTCGCAACAATTCCTCAACGCGATTGTCTTAGGCGACGAAGAGGCATGCCGACAAATCATCTTTCAATCACATTTGACAGGAGAATCCGCGAGTCGAATCTTCGACGAAATAATCACTCCAGCATTTCGCTGCATCGGCACGGGATGGGAATGTGATGAAGTCGAGATTTATCAGGAGCGGCGCGCATGCGGAACATGCCTCCGCATTATCGGGGAGTGGCAACAGCGAATTCCTTCTTCACCTGCGAACGCGCCTCTTGCGATTGGCGGTAGTGTTGAATCGGATCCTTATTCCTTGCCGACCGCGATGGTCGAAACGGTATTACAGCAGCTTGGCTGGCGATCAAAATCATTGGGAAGCCGACTCCCTTTCGAGACACTAATTGCCGCCGTCCGTGATCTCAAGCCTGATCTCCTCTGGCTGAGTGTTTCTCATCTGGACGACGAACAACAGTTCCTCGATGGTTATCGGAGTTTTTATCAAGCGATCGACGGTATTGTGCCAATCGTCATCGGAGGCAGAGCTCTCACGGAGCACGTTCGCCAACGAATACATTACACTTGCTTTTGCGATAACTTGCAGCATCTCGAATCATTCACGAATACGTTGGTTCGCTCGCACCGTCAGCGATTATCGCGGCGAGCGTTGACTCCCATCAATGTGTCCACCGTACCCAAGAAAGCCCGTCGTAAGGAGACACGAAATGATTCCACGAAAGACCATTAGTCAACTGCTGACAATCTTCACCGTCATCATGGGGTCTAATCTCGCAAGCGGCGAGGAGATAGATTCATGGACGCAATGGCGCGGCCCGAGTCGAAACGGGCATGTGCGGGAATCGGCATCATGGCCTGACCATTTAGACGAGAAATCATTGACCCTCGCTTGGCGAGTTCCTCTCAGTCCGAGCTACTCGGGGCCCATCGTGTCGAAAGACCTGGTTTTCGTGACCGAGACGAGGGATGAGAAGTACGAGGCCGTTCGCGCTCTCGATCGCGCGACGGGGAAACAAGTCTGGGAGACGTCGTGGGAGGGGTCTATCAAAGTTCCGTTTTTTGCGAAAGCGAACGGTGACTGGATTCGATCTACCCCGGCCTACGACGGTGAATCGTTGTACGTAGGTGGAATTCGTGACGTGCTTGTTTGTTTGGACGCCAAAACGGGCAAGACAAATTGGACTGTCGATTTCGTCAAGGACATGAAGTCGGAGGTTCCAACATTTGGTTTCGTTTGTTCCCCGTTAATTGACGGAGATGATTTGTATGTGCAGGCGGGGGGCGGCTTCTGCAAGCTCGATAAAAGGACAGGGAAGCTGATTTGGAAGACGCTTGATGACGGTGGAGGAATGTATGGGAGCGCGTTCTCCTCTCCATACATGGCCGAGCTACTGGGAAAGCGCCAGCTATTGGTGCAAACTCGCGAGAAATTGTGCGGCGTCGATCCAGAGAACGGCGATGTCCTCTGGAGTCGAGCTATTCCGACCTTTCGCGGGATGAACATTTTGACTCCGACCGTCGTCGGAGACACCGTGTTCACGAGCGCTTATCGGGGAAAATCATTTCTCTTCAAACTGACGAATGAAGGGGGAAAGTACGATCTGTCTGAACTCTGGACGAACAAAGTATCCGGCTATATGTCGTCGCCCGTCGTCGTAGGCGGCTACCTCTATTTACATCTGCAAAATCAACGCTTCATCTGCATTGAAGTTTCGAGCGGCAAAACGATGTGGACGACCGCTCCATTCGGCAAGTATTGGAGTCTAGTCGCGAACAAGGACCGCATCCTTGCGCTCGATGAAACGGGGGAGCTATTGCTCATTCGCGCGACTCCAGAGAAGTTTGACCTTATCGATTCACGCAAGATCAGTGAGGAGCCGACTTGGGCACATCTTGCCGTCGTCGGGGATGAACTTTTCATCCGCGAGTTGAACGCAATGGCGGTCTATCAATGGAAGGATCTGTCATCGACGAATTCTCCGACGGCCTCGGTCGAATGAACGACAATGCCGACGCGAGGATCCGTCAGAAAATTCTCGATCTTCTCGACGAGCGACGCGTCGGGAGGACGATCTGTCCCTCAGAAGTGGCGCGTCTTCTTTGGCCGGACGATTGGAGGCCACACATGGAAGATATTCGCTTGCAAGCGGCACGGATGGCGGATCGAGGAGAAATAGCGGTGCTGCAAAGAGGTAAGCAAGTCCCGATAGCCACAGCCAAAGGGCCTATTCGGCTTGGAAAGAGGCGAGAGATAGCTCCTTCCATGGCGAGCCAAAAGGTTCGACTGGGACTTTGTTGTCAGTTCGCTGAATTCGATTGCAAGTTCCGCACGACGACTGCCGCCCATCTGCTTTCGTTGAAGACGAAAGAGCGCCGCCAAAAGTTGTCGGAGATTTGTTTCGCGAACGCCCGGTCCCTTCGCCAAGCATTGGAGTTCTGCGGTGCGCAAGGGATAGGTTGCTTTCGGATTCTGAGCACGATCCTTCCACTGAAAACGCATCCGCGTGTCGGCTATATGATGAATGAACTCCCTCAGTCAGAGGACATCATCGAAACATTTCGCGACTGCGGAAGATTCGCTCAGGCGAATGGCATTCGAACCTTGTTTCATCCCGATCAGTTCGTTGTTCTCAATTCGCCGAAACTCGAGGTCGTGCAAAATGCGATTCGCGATCTTGAATATCATGCCGAGCTTTGCGATTGGATCGGGGCTGACGTCATCAACATCCACGGAGGAGGGGCATACGGCAACAAGTCGGCTGCACTCGTTCAATTCGCCAACAGTGTGAAGTCTCTTCCCTCGTCGATTCGGTCCCGCTTGACGGTTGAGAATGACGACAAGACATTCACTCCAGCGGATCTGCTACCCCTTTGTCAAGAGTTGAAGATCCCGCTCGTTTACGATGTCCATCATCATCGATGTCTATCAGATGGTTTGTCGGTCGAGGAGGCGACATCGCGGGCCCTGGCCACGTGGAATCGCGAGCCGTTGTTTCATCTTTCGAGTCCGCTCGAAGGGTGGAACGGACCGCATCCTGAACGTCATCACGACTACATCGATCACGCGGACTTTCCAGATTGCTGGCGTGATCTTCCTATTACCGTCGAGGTGGAAGCAAAGGCCAAGGAATTGGCGGTGTTGAAGCTTCATCGTGAATTGAATGGTCGAACAACGATGAGAAAGTGAGAACTCGAAATGCGATCACTTCGATTGTTTTTGATCATCCTCCCGTTCTTTTTATTGCTCGATTTCCTCTGGATCGGGCTATTGATGAGCGACTTTTACAACCAAGAACTAGGAACGCTCGCTCGTCGCGAAAATGGTTCACTCAGTCCTCGGTGGGGGGCCGCCCTCTTGGTTTACATCCTCATCCCCGGTGGGATCGTCCTTTTTGTTCGGCCACGGCTCACACGCCAATCGACACTCATTCACGCATTCGGTTGGGGAGCTCTCTTCGGATTGGTCGTGTACGGCGTCTACGATCTGACGAACTTGGCGGTCCTGGATCAATGGTCCACGCGAATGACGGTAGCCGACATGATTTGGGGAAGCGTACTTTCGGGCGCCATTGCATTGGTGATGCACGCCGCTGCTCGATGGTTCGGTGATGCCTAGATGATCTGTTTCCTTCCTCCATGCACGGCGAGTTTCATGCAACGAACGAATTAAGGATATTTGGAATGAGCGCAAATCCAATCGTGATCGTCGGCGCCGGACTTGCGGGACTTGCGTGTGCGCGCACGCTGTACGAGAACAACATCGACTTTCTTCTGATTGAAGGGGCGAATGACGTAGGAGGACGCATTCAAACGGATATTGTTAATGGATTTCAACTCGATCGTGGGTTCCAGGTTCTTCAAACGGCATATCCCGAGGCGCAACGCGTCCTCGACTATCCAACTTTGAAATTGCATTCGTTTGCTCCAGGAGCATGGATCAGGACATCGGGTAAGTTCGTTAAAATGGCTGATCCCTGGCGTAGACCCACGGAAGCACTCTCGACGTTATTCAACGGTGTTGGGAGGTTTAGAGATCGTTTGAAACTAGCCAAGCTCCGTCATCATGTCACTCATTCTTCTGTTCAATCACTTTGGAACGAAACCGATTCAACCACACACGATTATCTTCGTCATTCCGTTGGATTGTCGGATGACATGATCGAGCGATTCTTCAGGCCGTGGTTTTCTGGAGTGTTCTTCGAAAAGGATCTGGTGACATCGAGCCGTTTCTTTCGATTTGTCTTTCGCATGTTTGCGATGGGAGATGCCGCGGTCCCTGAAAAGGGAATGGGGGCAATACCGAAGCAGTTGGCGGAGGGGTTACCCTCCGAATGCATCATGCTCTCCTCTCGAGTGAGGTCAGTGGAGGAAGGAATTCGACTAGCAACAGGAGAGCGAATCAACGCACGTGCGATTGTATTGGCTGTCGAGGGTCCCGAGGCGGCGAGGTTAACACGAGGTTTGGTGACCCAGCCGATTTCACGATCAACCACTTGTTACTACTTCGCTGCTTCCCTTCCTCCTTTTCACGAACCGTTACTCGTCTTGAATGGCGAGAAGAAGGGTCCGATCAACAATTTGGCGGTGATCAGCAATGTTGCTCCTTCCTATGCGCCCTCCGGTCAATCACTGATTTCCGCCTCGATAATCGGAGCATATGCTGATGCGGACACGAGTGTTGACGAAGAAATGAGAAGGCAGCTCCGTGATTGGTATGGATCAGAAGTTGACCGATGGGAGCTGTTGAGGCGATATGATATCGCGCACGCACTCCCCGCGCAGCCTGCCCACTTTCGAGACGGAGGAGCGGTTGAGTCACGAATTAGCTCGGGGCTCTATCATTGCGGCGACTACTGTGAAACGACCTCCATCCATGGAGCGCTACTCAGCGGTCGGAAAACCGCCGAGAGCTTGATCAGCAATTTGAAGGTTGGTAACTGTTAGTTCATTCTCCCAATAGAAACCTTTCGCCCCGGTTGCTGTTTGAATCCGATACTTTTGACGGAGGTCAAACGGCATTTCCCTCCGCGATATCCCCCACGAATGCTACTCACGAAGAGAACAAATCCGGTTGCCTGATGTGCCGAAAGGCAACACATTTCCAAAGACGTCCAGAAAGAGAATCGCACCTCTTTGATGCTGTTCTCGTGCGAGAAGCCTTTGCCGCAGCCTCGCCCTGATTGTTGAGTTACCCGAACGGGGTTGGTAGGCTGAATCCATCAGCGTCGGGTGGGATACGGGGCTGATGTTGCTGCCGAAATCGTGCGCTCGATTCCTCAGGCCATGATCGATCGGATTCTCGGGGACTATTCCATGCAGACTTGGATCGATACCGTACTTGGGAGCAACACTCCCTATGTCACTTATGCCATTCCCGTTTTCTTCATCCTGATGGCTGTCGAAGCAATCTACGGTTGGATCAGCAATAAGCACCTGTACCGATTAAACGACACGATTAACGACCTATCATGCGGCATCCTTCAGCAAGTGCTGGGGATTTTCATGAAGACGATTCTCTTCGCCGGCTATTTGAGCATTTACAACAACTATGCCATGCTCGATATGTCGACATTTTCGGTTGCAGAAAAATGGATCGCCGCCGTCGTTCTCTTCCTGGGTGTCGATTTCTGTTACTATTGGTTTCACCGTATTAGTCATGAAGCGAATGCTCCGTGGGCGGGGCACATCGTTCATCATCAGAGCGAAGAGTACAATCTAGCGGTCGCCCTTCGACAAGGGACGTTTCAGGCCTGCTTTAGTTGGGTTTTCTATCTGCCGCTCGCCTGGATCGGCTTTCCACCGGTCTGGTTTGTCAGCATGAGCGCTTTTAACACGATTTACCAATTCTGGATTCACACCAAAACAATCGGCAAGCTCGGTTGGTTTGAGACGATCTTCAATACTCCCTCGCATCACCGCGTGCATCATGGGCGGAATCCGAAGTATCTCGACAAGAATCATGCGGGGATCCTCATCATTTGGGACCGCATGTTCGGCACGTTTCAAGTGGAAGACGAACCGGTGGTTTACGGCATCACCAAGCCGCTATCGAGTTGGAACCCGCTTTGGGCGAACTTTCATCAGTTCGTCGAAATATGGGAGGAATGCAAGGCCGCGCCGTATTGGAGCGATAAGTTTTGGGTCTGGTTCATGCCTCCCGATTGGCGACCGCGCGGGTTGACGCCTCGACCACATCCTCCCGAAGTGACACCGGATACAGAGGTCAAATACGATCGCCGGGCTCCGCGAGGTTTGTATGGATACATTGCACTTCACTTCGTCATCACGCTGGTGGTATCGCTGATGGTTCTCGCTTCCCGTGGTATGACGTTTTGGGAATTGCTCGTTCCGGCAACATTCGTGACTCTATCGCTAGTCTCCATCGGAGCATTGTTCGATCGCCGCGAGTGGGCTCTGGGAACGGAGTTGTTGAGACTGGTCAGTCTGGTCGCGCTCGCCGTCGGATATACCTGGAATACGTCATCATTCACGCCTGCCGTAGTGGTGGCAGTGGGAGTGCTACTCTTTTCCGTTCCGTGGCTTCTCGCATACAGAAGTGAATTCATCAGCGAGGCAGCGCCCGCATCCGTTCCGTCTGTCGAGAGCTTACAGCAATCAAAAGCATTCGCAGACTAACGTGTTTCCTCCAATTCGATCTCGATGTTCTTTTGGATCCTGCGGAAGTTTCGCTCATCTTTTGGGTTGAGCCCTCCGCGGGCCAGAATGTCGTCAACAATCGCTTTTGATTTCTCGTAGTCCCCATCCTGGTAGTAGGCGGAGAGCTTTTTCATCAATTGCTCCCTGCTTACGGCATCAAGGAAGAATTTCTTACTGGCATCAGTCTCGGCTGTCGCAACATACTGGAGCGCTGTCTCCAGTTGGCTGCCTCTTAGATTCGTGAGAAGAAGCTTTCCCTCGGGATCGATGAGAAAGGTCGCGGGAATGCCGTCGACTTGATACTGCTTGCAGATGTCGCTCTGCCATCCTCCTTCGCACCAAAGTTGAGAATAGGTCAGCTTCTTACTTTCAACAAACGTTACTGCTCGATCCATGTCGTCGTCAATGGACACGCCGATGATGGCAAGCGGCGCATCCTTGTATTTGATTGCCGCAGCCTGGACGTTAGGAATCTCCCCAACACATGGGCCGCACCAAGTGGCCCAGACATCGATAAAGACGAACTTCCCTCGATAGTCCGAAAGCTTGACCGCCTTGCCGTCGAAATCTTCCGCTGAAAAGTTCGGCGCTTCGTGACCCGAAATCAACGGAGAGAGGATAAATGGATTCGTCGTCGTTGATGTGACTGTCTTCACGTGAATGCCCTGTTCGTTCGGATCGGGAATGAGTTGAAACACTTGGCCAGCGAGTTGATACTCCTTTTCTGCTTCGAGCACCTCAATCGAAGAACCGCTCATGTCGAATTCGCCATCTTCGTCGACATCCAAAAGAATGGATACGTCTGTGGGACTTCCATAGTGTTGTTCATGGCTGTAGTCGATGAGCCCCACCTTGATCGATCGATCCCCTACCTTCCACGTTCCAGCCATTTGCTCCGCGATGAAATAGCGAAGCCACGGAGCCCTTTCTCCACCTCCCGCCTGTAAATAGAGTGGGACTGAGTGTGTCTTATCTGAGAAAGGGAGTGATACATAGCGCGCGGAGGTAGTGGGATTGGCATCTTTCGCTTGTGCCACTATTCGTCCGTCATGTTGGAGGGCGAAGTGGTATTGTCCCCCTTCCGTCCACGCATAGATGAAATAATTCTCAGTCCTGAACTTGAGCGAGGCAGATACAAGTGTTGGCAATGAATCATTGGGAATTGAGAGTCCACTCGGCACCTGAGAAGAAGCCTTCGTAAGCAGTGATCGAGGCGACAACAGAGGATGATCGCGATTGATAATGCGCTCGTCGGGCACGGGGTCGGAAGCGAGATTGATCAATTCGTCCGCACGAAGTAGCGAGGCGAATAGGACAGTCACAAGAATGATGCAGGAAATACTCAGTCGCTGGTTCATGGCGTCTCTCCTCGTTCGAGAGCTGCTTGTAAATCCGCTGGTGTATGGATAACCGCGATCACTTTTCGAGTGGAATCCAGAAGGAGCAGCGCTGAACTATCCGCATTGGGGAACTCATACTTCTTCTGAAACTGACGAAGATCGATCATTGACATGACGTGAGGTGTCACCACCTCCTTGATCGGATGAAGTCCCTTTTCGACGAGTTCTGGGTCGACAAACTCCTCGATCACTGGGATGACCCGGATGTGAGCCGCCTTCAGCTTGGGAATCGATTCACGAATGGTGTTGATATGGACCGTCGAAGGTTCATAGTCAGGATAATAAAACCAAACTAGGGCCCGCTCTCCTCCGGTGTTGAGTGGCTGATTTTGTACATCAACGATCTTGGCATCTTCGAGAGTGATCCCAGGCAGAATGCGGATCCTTGGAAGAATACTGACATCGCTTGTTAGATCTTGATTTGGCAAGACTCGAATTCGTTGGTAGTGATAGAGACGAGGATTGTTATTATTCGCGAGCCCTTCGACCCGCAAATTGTAAGTTCCGGGCGCGATACTCCGTAGTTCATATTCCCCTTTGGCGTTCGCTCGAGTGGCATAATGCTTGCTCCCCGACCCGCCAATCGTGGAGAGTGATACTTCCGCTCCTACCACCGATGTCTCGTGCGACGCGCTAATACGACCCGACACTTTTGAGCCTGTCTCCCCGCCGATAATACAGACTGCATGCTCGCCTGAACGGGCATAGATGGGCTCATTTCGGGCGTAACGTCCACCCAGACCCTTAGAGGTCGGTTCTTTGAGATAGATTCTGTAGTGAGTGTTTCCAAGAACATGGTCGAATCGGTATCGTCCCTCTCGATCGGTGACGGCGGACTGTTGGTAACGACGAGTGACGGCGTCTGAGAGTGAAGTCGTATGCCTGCGATCGATCGAGAGATTCACTGGAGCGCTCGGGAGTGGATTGCCACCCTCGTAAACGATCCCCTCAATGGAGGCGAACGGTTGGAGTCTGATCTCAGGCAAATCATTCGATGATTCTTTGGATAAATCACCGATAATCGCGTAGCCGACACCTACCTTGAATGCAAAGACCCCGTAATCGCGCGATTCAGCATTCTTCCATACGAACGATCCATCAGTCTTTGTGCTTGTCGTTGATTGAGGGTCCTTCTGCTTCGTTGGATCAAAATCTTCATGGTACGGAGACCAACTCTTCAAGGGAAAGAATCGAACAGTGGCTCCAGAAACAGGTTCGCCTGCCTCGTTTTTGACGAACCCCGTCACCGGGGTGCTCGGTTCCAGAAGTATTTCCCGATTCTGGATAGTTTGTCCTGCCTTCAATGCAATCGGAGGAATGGGGCCCGATCGGTATCCGTCGGAACGGAACTGAATAAAGAGATTGGGGGATTGAAACTCTGACTCTTCCAAATGGAACGAGCCATCCTCACTCTTTTGCGGTTGTCCCTCGGTCCAATAAAGCTGATCGCGGCCCGACTGCGCGGCAGCGCGAGCGACTCTGAATTCCCGCACGGGCTCTTTTGTCTTTGCATCCAAGAGTCGACCCGAAAGACCGCCTGGGCTACTCAATATGATGACGAGTTCCGCTTTCCCTGGGATGAAGGAATTTCGGCGGGAGGATACGAATCCTTTCTTTAGCACATCTCCCTGAACAGAGGTGGAAGGCATGTGTTTAAGAGTGAATTTGCCGTCAGCGTCGGAGTATGCCTCGCGCTTGAACATTCGCGCGGATTGCCACGTATCGGTGATGATCCAGGCTTTCTCTACCCCGTGACCCTTGGAATCGACGACCTTTCCAGAGACGTCTTCGCCCGGTTCCATGGTGAAGTCGTGATGAGACGTCGTTTCCCCCACGAGTGTCAGCCGTGCGATCGCGGGGGACCATTCTTCACTTAAAGCGTGAAGCACTTGCGGGCCAACGGGAACTCCTTTAAGTCGATATTTTCCATGCTCATCCGTCTTGGCGGTGTAGCGGTGGACATTACTTCCGAAGCGGTCTTGACCGGCTGTTATCTCGATTCCCTTGGGAGGTTTGCCGTCTACTTTAGAGGTGACGGTACCTTCAACGGAAGCGCCAGGATCGAGAGTGAAATCCTTGACCAGTTTTCCGTCAGCAATTGAGATCTTGAGTTGAAAGGCATCCTTCGCAACATAATCGGGATGCGAAACAATGGGATATAGCGATGTACGTGGATGACCTTTTAGAGTTCCGCCCCGATTCACAGGTGGAATTCGATCGACGCGGTAGTTGCCCTGCTCATCGGAGTGTCCACGTACGACATCTTCGATGATGATCGTCGCTCCCTTAATGGGCTTTCCCGACGGATCAGTGATTTTTCCTTCGAGGACAAATCCTCCTCGTTCCAGCGAAATCTGAACGGGATTTGGGTTTCCTTCATTTACTTGTTTCAATGTCACTTTTTGGGGGGCGAAACCCATCCCAGCAACGCAGAGTGTGGGACGCTTCGTGCCATCGACATTAAGTTTGAATTGTCCGTCACCGGCGGTGATGGCGAATAGCTTCGGGTCTATTTCGTTCGACTCTGGATCAATGACACCGACGAACGCTCCCTCAATGGGATCGTTCGTCTTGTTATTGATGACGATTCCCACCCATTCGTCAGCATGACCATTCACCGTAGAAATCGTTTGGATCAAACAAGCGGACAAAACGACGAAATGAAGAGAATTGGATGGAGGCGACCGCACGGCGAACTCCTTGACTGGGAATATTTCTATTCCCCAAGCCTACAGTTCGCCTGACATGCAATTCAAGCTTCGAAGAGAATAAATAAAAGGGCCGGTCACGCTCACATGAATACTGTGCACGGTGGGCTATTCGTATCGCAGTGCGTCGATCGGATCGAGCCGAGACGCTTTCCATGCAGGATAGAATCCGAAGGTGATGCCGATCGTCGCCGAAACACCGAACGCCGCGAAGACGGCCGGGTAAGAGGCTTCAATCGGCCAGCGAAGGAAAAACC
Organism: bacterium; assembly: GCA_019748235.1. Lineage (GTDB taxonomy): Bacteria > Planctomycetota > Planctomycetia > Kolteriales > Kolteriaceae > JAIEPU01. The sequence continues at coordinate 21,939 of JAIEPU010000090.1, read as the reverse complement.
AAACGGCGAATGCAACGAACTGACCGAGTGCGATTCCCGCCGCACCGCCAAATAGACAAAGGACGATCGATTCCACGAGGAATTGTCGCAAGATCTGGAATCCGCGCGCACCAACCGCCATGCGGAGTCCAATTTCGCGTGTTCGTTCAGTTACTGAAACGAGCATGATGTTCATGATGCCGACTCCGCCGACGGCAAGAGAAATGAACGCGACAATGAGCAGGAGCGCCCCCATCATGGTGGTCATTGAGGTCAGCGCCTTGAGCATTTCGCTCATGTCCCGAATATTGAAGTCGTTGTTTTTCCCCTCGCGAATGTGATGTCGCTCGTGCAGAAGTTCGGTGATCTGCGACATCGCAAGCGGAATCTCCTCCGCCGATGACGCTTTGCAAAGAATCTGATCAACATGCGTAAACCGGACCGGCTGCGGATAATTCGCTGCTTGTGACTCTGACTTCTGCGGGAAGAGAGTATTGCCGCCGGGATACAGGTTGTTGAGACTATTGATCTTGGTAGAAACAGCGCCGGACAACGCGCTCGCCGTCGTCGATCCACGGCTGGCTCCGCCACTATTCGAGCCGGACACGCGAAACTTGATCGTGGTCCAGGGTGCAATGACCAGATCGTCCTGATCCATCCCCATCATGTTCGCACCCTTACGCGCGAGCACACCTACCACGCGGAGTGAAACGTTTTGGATGCGAATGTCTTTCCCAATCGGAGATGCACCGTCGAAGAGTTCGCGAACCAGGGTCGCGCCGATGACGCATACTTTAATGCCGGCGCGAACGTCCTGATCGGTGAACATTTCACCTTCTTCCATGCCGTTAAAATCGCGAACGATGAGGTAGTCAGGGGTGGTGCCGTAGATCGACATCGGAATCCAGTTCCGGTTGCCGTGAACGACTTGACCCGAAATTTGCACGACTGGCGCGACGGCCGCGATTCCCATGCACTGCTTGCCGATCTCCTCCGCGTCAGAGGGGGTCAGTGTTTTCTCGCTTCCCGATCCAAAATTGATTCCACCGCTCGAGGCGGCACCCGACTGCACGAGAAGGTTGTTCGCGCCCATCGTCGACATAGTTTTCATCAGATAGGCTTTCGAGCCTTGGCTGATCTCAACCATTGCGATGACAGCCGCGACGCCGATGATGATGCCGAGGGTCGTCAGGGCGGACCGCATTTTGTTTCGCCGTAGGGCGTTCATCGCCGTGCGAAGTGTTGTCGGCATGACCGAAACCAGAAAGCTGGCGCGCACGGGAGTTTTATTCTTGGTGATCGGCTTGGAGGCGGTGATCTTCGTCTCGGTCTCTGCCACAAGGGCTGCGGCGGGAGCCTCTAAAGTGGCAACTGCGGACCCGCTCTCATGAACACTTTCGAGTAGATTCATTCCGTGGCCGTTTGCACCATTCCCGTTCGAGTAGAGGGAAGGGGATGCCGCCGGGAGATGATGACCGTTCGTCGGCGATGAGAGCAATTCGCGATCGTTGTTCCATACATCTTCTTCAATTAAACCGTCCTTCACGCGAATCGTACGATGGGCGTAACTCGCGACCTTTGGGTCGTGAGTGACCAGCACGACGGTGATGCCAGCGGCATTGAGCTCTTGAAACATTCGCAGGATTTCAACGCTGGTCTTTGAGTCGAGATTTCCGGTCGGTTCATCAGCAAGCAACAGAGCCGGCTGATTGATGAGGGATCGCGCGATGGCAACCCGTTGCTGCTGGCCTCCCGACATCTTGGAAGGAACGTGATCAAGTCGTTCCTCCAGTCCGACCCGGACTAATAGTTCATAGGCTCGCTCGACGGATTTGCCGGCGGTGGGAGGCGCAGGAGAGTAATCAAGCGGCATGAGCACGTTGTTCATGGCGGTTGTGCGAGGGAGAAGGTTGAAACTCTGAAAGACGAATCCGAGCTTCGCCGTGCGGACGAGCGCACGTTCGTCCGGTGACAGTCCGCCGACCTCACGGCCGTCTAGCCAATAATGTCCCGATGTCGGACGATCAAGGCATCCGAGGATATTCATGAGAGTGCTTTTGCCGGAACCAGACGCTCCCATGAGTGCGACGAGCTCGCCGCGTTTGATCGAGAACGAGACCCCCTTCAAAACAGGAACGTCCACCTCGCCGACTTGGTATGTCTTAACGATGTTTTCGAGCCGGATGAGATCCGGCGAATCGTCCTGGACGTTCTCCGGCTGCATCGTCATTTCGTTTCCTTGTTTTGGCTGCGATTGCCCCGGAATTTGGGAGGACCGAGTGGATTGTTCACTTCCTCAGTTACGATCGTGCGATTCTCACCCAGGACCACGACTGCTCCTTCGGAGATATGTTCCCCCGAGATTTCAGTCATTGTCCCATCACTGAGTCCCACGTTCACAGGAATCGAATAGAGGAGCCCTGACTCGTGATCGATACCCCATACGGTACCCGCCGTCGCGCGCCTCTTCGCCTCATCCTCGGATGATTCTTCGGGAGTCTTCGTTTCCGTTTCGACAGCGGCGGCCTTCGTCTCCGCTGAGGCCCGTACTTGCGCGATCTGCTCCGGCTTGGGGCGGAAACGGAGTGCGGAGTTGGGTACGAGCATCACATCCTTTCGCTCATCCACTTCGAACTTGACGTCGGCCGTTAAATAGGGGAGCAGTTTCAAATCTGAATTGTCCACGTAGATGACCACGGTGAACGTCACTACGTTTTGAGTCATTGATGCATTGAGTCGAACTTGCACCACCTCTCCGCGAAAGACGTCGTCCGGGAACGCATCGACTCGGAAATGAACTTTGGTCCCCACCTTGATTCGACCGATATCCGCCTCATTGACCGATGCCCAAACTTGCATCCGACGCAAATCGCGTGCGATCAAAAACAGGCTGGGCGCATTCAAGCTCGCCACCACCGTCTGACCGATATTGACCCGGCGATCAATGATCGTCCCACTGACAGGAGATCGAATCGTCGTGTAGCCGAGATTTGTATCCGCGAGGGCAAGCGTTGCGGTTTGCTGCTCCACCGTTGCTTTGGCCACTTCGACATTCGCTTTCGCAATCTCGTAATTCGCCTGCGCCAAAATGAAGTCGGCGTCTGAGATTCCCTTGATGGGGAGATTTGAATTCGAATCCGCACTACCGGTCGGAGAAGTTCCACGAAGATTCAGCGATCTCAAACGCTGGGCTCTCTTCCACTCGGCATCCGCTTGCATCAACTTCGCTTCACTTTGGAAAACGTTTGCCTTCGCTTGCTCCACGGTTCCGTGGGCTTGATCGAATTGCGCCTTATAGATGGAAGGATCGATCTGCGCGAGGAGCATTCCTTTCTCGACGGGAGAACCGTAGTCGACCGATTTCCCGGCGAACTTGGGATTGGAATTCCCCCGTGGATCGACACCAAGCTCTTTGATGCGTCCCATCACTTGCGTGCCGACATCCACGACTTCTTCCGGCTCGACCGTGCCGTTGGCACTCACCGTCACCAGTAGATCGCCGCGCGTTACTTTTGCGGTTCGGAAGAGAGCTTCATTCGGTTTGGAATCTCGGGCGTGCGTGAAATAATAGTAGGCTCCTCCACCAACTACGCCGCACAAAAGGAGGAGAACAATCGCTTTTCTCATGTAGGACTTAACCCCGACTATTGACGAAAGAGCCGCTAAAACTCTGATACGAATCGCATTCCTTTAACGATGGGGCTCCATCTCTTGTTGCGATCCGGAAGCGTGAATCAAGATATCCAATGTCCGAAGCACTTCTTCCGTCTGCTCGCTGGAGAGAGACTGTAGGCTCTCCGTGATTCGCTGAAGTTGGGACTCCTCATGAGACCGCATGAGGCACTCCCCTTTTTCCGTTAATTTCAAGTTCCGGACTCGGCGGTCGGAGCCTGCGGAAACTCGTTCCACCAACCCGACCCGGTCCAGCCGGTCTGCAATTTGCGTCATCGAACTGAGCGAAAGTCCTAGCTCTCGACCAATCGCGGACATCGAAGCGGTTCGACCGTAGAGCGCGAGACAGACTCGAAATTGACGAAAGGGCAAATCTAGCGTCGAATCATCGACCGTAAGCAGATTTCGACCCAGAGAGAAAAGAGACTGTCGTAGCCTCTTTGCATTCGATCGAATGCTTCCGTCTGCAGGCCTAGTCGTATTCGGCGATGTTCCCGGCTCTACGTCCGACTCTTCAAGGGTGGGGGCGAGTGATTCGATTTTGTTCATGAAAGTATATTATTTATGCTCGTAAACTATGTCAACATCGTCATGCAAGGAACGGACATTTCCCAAGCGGAAGGTACCCTGTTGCGCTGAGAATCGAGACTCATCCGATGGTACTTTCGCTGATTCTAAACTGTTTCAAGGCAATTGTGGGAAACGACTTAAGGGATCGACCTTGTTTTGGTCGACTGGTTTGAATGTAGCGATTGTGACGATTTTGCCGATGAACTTTGACACGGGGGGATAGGAACGCAAGCGGTTTCGCTCGGGGGGACGCTTGGGTCGGGAATCGCCGGGGGCAGGAAGCCTGTGTTGATGAATCGGATCATGGCGGGAGTCGCCGTCTTATCGATCTTCCTTACCCCCCTGGGCTGCACCACCATTCGCCAATACTTTCACAATGGGTTGAAGGTTGGACCGAACTATTGCCCTCCTCAGGCGATGATCGCTGACCACTGGATCGATGCCGACGACAAGAAGCTCAACATTGATGAGCACAACTTCGCCGACTGGTGGAAGGTCCTTGATGACCCGCTTCTGAATCGATTGATGGTGACGGCGTATCGACAGAATCTAACTCTCCGCCAAGCGGGTTTTCGAATTCTGGCGGCACGTGCGCAACTCGGGATCGCCACCGGTCAGTTCTTTCCTCAGCAGCAAACCGCCAGCGGAAGCTATTTTCGGCGCGGGATCGCCGACAATTACTTCGATCAGTGGTCGTTCGGATTCAACTTGGCATGGGAACTCGACTTCTGGGGGAAGTTTCGTCGCGCGATCATTTCGGCGGAAGACAGCCTCGAAGCGTCCATTTTCAATTATGATGCAGCACTTGTCACCCTCTTAGCAGACACGGCCACGTACTACATCCAAATCCGCACGACCGAGGAGCGTATCCGGCTTCTCGACAACATCATTCGAATCCAAGAAGACGTTCTGAACTTCATTGATGCGCGTGTGAAGCTTGGAAAGAACGTCACTGATCTTGACCGTGCCCAGGCCCGTAGCAACTTGATGCAAAGCCGCGCATCGCGCAATCAACTCTTGATTGATCTGCGAATTTCGCAGAACCAGCTCTGTATCGTGCTTGGTCGACCGGTGACCGACATTACAGAACTGCTCGCCGATGCGCCAAAGAAAACAATTCCGACCGCTCCGCAAACGGTCGTGGTCGGCATACCGGCGGACCTTCTCCGCCGTCGTCCCGATGTTCGACAAGCGGAACGACAGGCCGCCGCGCAGGCGGAACAGATAGGCATTGCGGAAACCGACTGGTATCCCGCGATCGCCATTTCGGGGACGCTCGGTTGGCAGGCGCAATCGCTTTCGAACTTGTTCACGCCGCAAACGCTCTCCAGTTCGTTCGGTCCGCAGTTCAATTGGAAGCTGCTTAATTATGGCCGAATCTTGAACAACGTCCGCCTTCAGTACGCGCAGTTCATGCAACTCGTGACTTTGTATCAGAGCACGGTATTGCAAGCCGACTTGGAAGTGGAAAACTCGATCGTCACCTTTCTGCAAGCGCAGCAGCGCGCCGCCAACTTGGAGGAAAGTGTCGACGAGGCATGGATCGCGCTTAACGTGATCGTCGCGCAATATGAAGCGGGACTTCAAGGCGTTGACTTCAACCGGTACGCGACCATTCAACAGACACTCGTCAGCCAGCAAGATTTGTGGGTCCAATCTCGCGGCCAGATTGCTATTTCGCTTGTCCAAATCTATCGTGGTTTAGGAGGTGGTTGGGAAATACGACTCACTCCTCAAACGGAAGAATCGGTAGTGCTCAATCCCACACCGGGTGACGTGGAGCAACTCGTTCCTGCACAGCCCGCTGATAGGGAAGATTTGCCTCCGACCGGCGCGCCCGACCTCCCAAACGCTAACCCCCCGGCGGACCAAGTCAATCCGCCTGCTCCACCGGCCCCTCTTGATCCAGTTCCGGTCGAGCCCTCCATACCAAACCCGGCGACACCTTCCTCCACAGAGACTCCAAGCGGCAATACGTCGCCATCGACTCCTGCAACGCCGCAGGCGAATTCTGTTCCAGATCCAATTCCCCCACCTGCGATACCACCGGTTCCGGCACCAACGGATGGAACGCCTATCGTTCCTCCTGATCCGTCCGGGCCACCGAAGTTCTAATGATCACCAATAACGACTCATTCGCTCGTGCGTCCGTCATGGGCCGAGACGTGTGGGGCATTCTTATCGGCTGATTTTCGCGGCGATTCAGCGATGCTAGAATGAATGCAACTCCACGATTTATTCTTGGCAAGGGCCTCTCTGACCTATGGAATCCGATGAATTCCGCGATACGGGCAACGCGTGGATGGCGCTGGGAGCGGGAGTCGCCGTCGCTACCGGTCTCGGAATTCTAGTCTTCGTTAATTCAACAAGTCTCATCGCGTGGGGACTGACTGTTCTGGGGATCCCCACTCTCTACTATTTCTGGCCGGTCGATGCGGCGACTTACGCTAGGCGAGCCAAGGAATTAAGAGAGGAGGATGAAGCGGAGATGCGACAGGCGCTTTCCGGAAAGCCGCTGCATGATGTCGAACTTCAAAAGCACGGATTCGGTTTGACGCTGAGTCAAGGCTTACGACACTGGCGGTTGCGACGATCAATGAAGAAGAATCTGACACAACTTCAAAAGGGGAAGCTCTCGGTTCTGAATGAGATTGCATCGCAGCAAGAGAAAGCGATTGAACTCGATCGCCTCCGCTTTTGGAATCCGTTGCCATCAAAGGTGAAGGTGTTGATGCCCATCTCGACGGAGTTAAAGGATTTTGGAGTTGAGGCATTGGCGCGTCGGTCCCGCTATTCGACGATCGAAGTCAAGATGCCTCCTCAGCCGCCGTCGCCGGTTCCAGAAATCATCGTCACGGTTTGCGATGTAGGGGTACTCGGCCCTCTTCCATTTGATTGGGCAAGACGTGTCTCTCCCTACCTTGAGGCGGGAGGCAAGCTTCGTTCGCGACTGGTTCGCATCTTTTCGCCCCAGAATAGTCTTAAGGGAGACGTATGGGCGGAACTTGAGATTTCACCAGATGTCATGAAGTAATTGAATGCTTCGCACCTGAGCAACATTAACATAGTCATGACTCAGGCTTCACGAATGTAGAGCAGAATTGGAATCGCGGTCGCCGTTGATTCAAGGATCGTGGATGTCAGAGTTCTTCTATCGCGACTCCGACGACATCGTGGGACCGATTTCGGGCGCTTCGCTCAAATCGTTGTGTCGTCGTGGTGAAATCTCACCAAAGACGGAAGTTCGAAAAGATGATGGTCCCTGGACTCCGGCGGGGCAAGTCAAAGGGCTTGCCGAACTGTTCACTCTTGAAACCGCGCGTGTGGTCATGGTGTCTCATCGTTCGGGGAATTCCCGCGAGGCGAACGACCGAACGTCCAGGGTGAATTCCGCGAAGCAACCGACCTTGGCTCCGCCCCTCTCTGATGAATGCGTGCTTTTCGAGGGGAGTCCTCGATTCCTCCGCGGGCTTCCGTTTTTCTCCACCAAAGCGTCCATCGCAGTGCTCTTGTTAGTCACCGGAGCAGCGATTTATCAGCCGACGATTTCGACTCTTGTTGTCTTAGCGGCAATCTCTGTCGTTCCCATTCTTTGGTTATTGTTCGCGTTCTTTTGCATCCGTGGAATGAGCTATGAAGTGACGACCCAACGAATCATTTTTGTAAGCCGCCTCATGAGTCGGCTCGATTTCAATCTTCGTTACGGAGATATCGCGAACGTTTGGGCGCAGCGAGGTTTATTTCAGCGATTATTCGGGACGGGCGATTTGTATTTGAGCGTGAATGGACACCAGACGACGCGCTATATCCCTAATCTTGCGAACCCCTCGATACTTGTCGATGAAATCAGAAAGCGGACAACGACGTGACTTTTGTGATCAATAAATGTCATCCGGAAACGAATGGATGATTCTCCATTCAACTGGTTGGCTCTGTTTACTGGAGGCTCCATTCACCTTGCCGAATTCGAGACAGCAATGGGAGAGTGCTCCTTTGTCCCATCGGTGCGATCCTGTGTTCGCGTGTCAGACGCGCTAGAAAACTGAAGGCCTGTTTACGCACCGTGGCGACTTGATTTGCTTACCCTTCGGCGAAGAAATCACCAAACTAGAAGTGGCTTAACCCAGCGTAAGAATTGGTGCAAGTTGGGAAATGGGCGTGAGTTGTCTCGGGGAAGCCCTAATCCTCAATGAAATTAGGTTCAACGTATGAACGGTTCTTCGATCGTATCTGTTAATTGGCCGGATCCGAATCGAGAGAATTGAAGTTTCTTTATTCGCGTAACCCATAAAGGTGTTGTGACTTAGGTGGTGGCTCTTTCTTTGAAAGTGGCCGATGAGTAATCGGCGAAAAGCAGAGTCGGCCCCCTGATGCGCCGCCAGAATCTTTATCCGACGAGATTTTGTTGATGAGTGCCTGAAAAGCCATTAGGCTCAAATTCCGAATGGCCATGTCCATTAAGGCCGAGAGAGATCGTTCAGTCTAATAGCGTTCGACCATTCGCATGTCACTCGGTCGAACAGGGTGTCGCTTTATTACCATCAAGGATTCGTCATATGCGCTCGTGCATCTTCATTGCCTCACTGTTCGTGGGCTCGTCAGCTCTAGCGGGGCCGTTCATTCTGTTAGATCAATATCAGAGTACTAATTCCTCGGAAAAGTTTTCGTTCGCCGGGATAAACAATGCTGACCAGGTGGTAATCACCGGCTCACATGCAGTTAATCCGTCTCCAAATCCGCTATTGAATCGAACACAGAGTTACGTCTATCTCGGCTCTGGATCAAGTCTGACACTCGTCGATTCGTTCACACGAGACAATTGGATTTATCCATCCAACAATCCATCGTCTGGTTATTCGATCGGTGGATTCGCAAGCATCAACAACGCCGGTCAAATCGCTTATGCTGCACGGTCTGCTGTCACAAGTCAGGCGTCACGAATTTACAGATGGGACAATGGCGTGCGCACGGAAGTGATGAATGGGACGGGAACTTTAACAACTGGCCCGAGTTCGCTAAATGACGCCGGTACTATCCTGGCTTTCGGGGTAGGCACTCATTACGTCATCAACGGGAGCGTCACTACATATTCCAACAACGGAAATGTCCCTGATTTGAATAACAACGGCGATGCCGCTTTTGCAACGGCTGCGGGGCCTGGGCTTCCTTGGACCGTTCACATTCGTGACGGAAGCGGCGTGGACCATGATGTCACTGGTCCTTCGGCAGGTCCTCACACCATGCTGCCGATTGCCATGAACGATCAAGGGAATGTTGTTCACCTATGGAACAATGGTGACATTTATGAGAGTGGCATCGGGACAGCATCGACGTTATTAGTTGACCTCGATCCGAGTCAAAACCTGTACGACATCGCGATCAACAACAATGGCGACGTCGCATTCACCACCAACAATTCTTCACTGACCGCCGCCACCCTCTACTATTTGCCCGCTGGTTCAGCGACGCCAATCGAGTTGCTACATGAAGGAGAGAACTTCCTCGGGAGTGCCATTGCTGACCTTCGCATCTCGTCGGATGGGCTCAATGATCTGGGCCGTATTGCTCTCTCTTACTTTTCGAATTCGGGGGGAGGGGTTGCGGTGATTCAGGCTATTCCGGAGGTCGGAAGTATTGAGTTCCTGGTGATGGCGATCATTTCGTTTGGCGCATTTCGCCAAGTCCGGGGAAATCCGCAGGCTTGATCTCTCACAAGTGAATGTATGGCCGACGCTTGCATTTATCCGTGAAGCATCGTCAAAAGTCGTTGAAAACAGGCAGAAGTGCAACAGACTCGGCGCTGCTTCTTTAAGGTGTCGAAGTGGGGCCGAACGGCCGTTCCATCAGTACAGCAAGAAAGCGTGAAAACGCCGGAAGTCCCTTTAACAAAAGACTTCCGGCGTTTTCATGAGAGGCGCCGCCCGGATTCGAACCGGGGAATAATGGATTTGCAATCCACTGCCTTACCGCTTGGCTACGGCGCCGTTAAAGTCAACCTGAACCACCAAGTTGATGATCCAGTTATGCTAAGGGGATCGGTTAGGAGCGTCAATTCGCTTGAATGATTGTCGGCGTTCCTTTCTCCTTTTTCCTTTCGCCACGGATCAGTCGATTCTGCCCTCACCGAGCTTACCTAAACTCGCAATCATGAATTAAGGACCGATGGCATAACGCCAAAGGTTCACGGCCCAGCGAATACGAATGGGTGGTTTCGCACTGAAATGCTGACCCCGGACTTTTTGTCACAGGCAGGTTAAAAATTCATAACGGCATCGAACGAAAGGGGATCGATTCTCTCCTTTCAGTTGCAGCATCGGCCTCAGATCGCGAGAATGCACTGTCTCAACTGAGTTGGGATGCGTATGTCTTAATCTGGGCCAAAGGGCGGGAGTTCGCCCGGCCAGCAGCAGTCCTAGGGGATTGGCAACACGTCTGATTCAACTCCTCGTGCGGTATCCCGGGGAGATGTCATGTTCGGTTCGCTGATCTCCGCTCCAGCAGGTGTTCGTGATGGAATCGGATCTCGTCGTTGACTTCGGGCGTATCGCTCAAGATTTGCAGCTTAAAAAAGTTCAAGTGAACGCGGTTGTTGAGTTGCTCGATCGGGGCAACACCGTTCCGTTCATTACCCGTTACCGCAAGGAAATGACGGGAGGTCTCGACGAGGAACAAATCCGCGCTATTCAGCACCGGGTGGGGCAGCTTCGTCAATTGGCCGAACGAAGGCAGACAATACTTCGCACCATCGAGTCGCAAGAGAAGTTGACGGATGACCTCCGCGCGGCCATCGAAAGAGCCGAAACGCTAAAACGGCTCGAGGATCTTTACCTTCCTTACAAGCCCAAAAAGCAAACGCTCGCGACGGTCGCTCGCGAAAAGGGACTCGGCCCCCTGGCTGACGCGATCTGGGCTCGCGATGAAACAGTTGCGAATCTGGCCGAAATCCTTCCTGGCGTGATTAATCCAGACAAGCAATTGAACTCCATTGAAGATGTACTCACCGGCGTGCAGCACATCTTGGCGGAGAAGATTTCGGAAGATGCCGAGGTTCGTGCCGTCGCTCGCGACATCATTTGGGCGGGTCGACTCCAAACGAGCCGAGCCACGACTCCGCCGGCTGAGACCCCCGCGCCATCTCCCGATGGGGCGCCTGCCGGTGGTCTGGATGAGTTCCGCAATTATTTCAATTACGAAGAGCCGATTCGTCACCTGCCTCCTCACCGCGCGCTCGCCATCAATCGTGGGGAACGGCGCGGCGTGCTGAAGGTCAAACTTGACTTCGATCGAGAAAAGATGATCGAACTCATTAAGGAGCGATTGGGACTCGAGCAACATCCTCACCGTGAAATCCTTGAGAAGTGCGTTATCGACGCGGTCGATCGCTTGCTTGCGCGTAGCCTCGAACGGGAAGCCCGTGGCGAGGTCAACGAGCGGGCCGAGTTGCATGCGGTCGAGGTCTTCGCGCGTAATCTTCGAAATCTTCTTTTGCAGCCGCCGGTCCATCATCGCCGGGTGCTTGCCATTGATCCGGGATATCGAACCGGCTGCAAATGGGCCGTGCTCGACGAGATTGGCAATCTGATCGAACATGGGACGGTCTTTCCGCATTTAAAGCGGAAGAAAAAGAAGAAGAAAAAGGCGGGATCGCCAACGACCGGAACCGCTGCCGCTGAACATGCGGACGAGGAAGAGGAAGGCGATTCGGAAGAGCAAGCGACCGCCTCGCCTCCTCCGTCGGACGAGCCACCCATTCTTGATGCTGATGCGGTGCATCGCTCCACTGATCCCGAAAGTTCTGAGGATCACGGTTTGGAAGCGGAAGTTTCCAAGGAATGGGAAGAGATCAAGAGTCAGGGTTATCAGGGGAACGAGAATAGCCCGCTCAAGCCCAAGCCGAAGAAGCAGAAGAACAAGCGCCGGCGACTCAATCCTGCTAGCGCGGGAATCGTGATTCCACCGCCAGGACTTTGGGACGAGGAAGATGCCGCGGGGAGTCCGGAGTCACACGCGGATGAAGACAATTCCCTTTCGCGACGCGAACGGGCAAAGCGGACTATTGCCGAGGTTTGCAAAAAACACAAAGTTGACGTCTTAGCGATCGGTAATGGAACGGCCTGTCGTGAAACCGAGGAACTCGTGGCCGAGATCATCTCGGAAGGGTTCAGTGAAGTTCCCTATGTCATCGTCAATGAGGCGGGGGCGAGCGTCTATTCCACCAGCCCTGTCGGTCGGGAGGAATTTCCAGAGTACGATGCCACTCTTCGAAGCACGATTTCCATCGGTCGGCGTTTACAAGATCCGCTCAGCGAACTCGTGAAGATCGATCCGCAGAATATCGGGGTCGGTCTCTACCAGCACGACATCAATCCTCGATTGTTGAAGGAATCGTTGAGTGAAGTCGTCGAGTCATGCGTGAACTATGTGGGCGTCGATTTGAACACGGCAAGTGTTCCCCTTTTGCGATACGTTTCGGGTTTGAATCAACTTCGCGCTCGAAACATTGTCGAGCATCGCAAGCAGAACGGTCCGTTTCGTTCCCGCGAAGAGATTCAAAGTGTGAACGGCATCGGCCGTGAAACGTTCACTCAGGCGGCGGGCTTCCTCAAAATCGCCGGTGGTGATCAACCGCTTGACAGCACATGGATTCACCCGGAAAGCTATCCGGCCACTCTCAAAGTCCTTGAACAGATCGGTTACACTGGACAACTCGGTGGATCAGAGAGTGAGTTGGAGGAACTTCGCGCGAAAACACGCGATTGCAACCCTGCTGCCATTGCCGAAAAGGTCGAGGCGGGGGAGCCGACCATCCGAGACATCCTCGATAATCTTGTGCGTCCGGGCCGCGATCCTCGTGAAGATCTCCCCAAGCCGATCTTCAAGACAGGAATTCTCCGGATCGAGGATCTGCAACCGCACATGGAGTTGAAGGGGACGGTCCTCAATGTCGTTGACTTCGGCGTCTTCGTCGACATTGGACTCAAAGACAGCGGCCTCGTTCACATCAGCGAAGTGGCCGATCGGTTCATTCGTAGTCCTCACGATGTCGTTTCGGTAGGGGACGTCATTACCACGTGGGTTCTCAACGTGGACATGCAGCGTCGGCGGGTCTCGCTGACAATGATCGATCCCAATCGACCTCGTCCCGAGCGCAGGCCACGGCCCCAGCGCCGAGCGCGAGGGCCACAAGATCAGCAACAACAGCGACCCCCGCAACGGCAGGGCCAAGAGCAAGGGGAACAAGTCGCCCGCGAGCAAACGCAGCAAAGACCCCCTCGTCGCGATGGCGAAGGTCAACAGTATCAACAGCATCGCCGGCCGCCTCAACAGGGGGGCAATCGCCAGCACCACGGACAAGGTTACCGGCAAGGTCAACAGGGAGGACACGGGCGCGGCCATCATCGCGAGCAGCAGCCGCGGGTGATTCAGGCCCGCCCGAAGGAGCGGAAGCCTCCCGTGAAACTGTCGGAAGACAAGATCGCGGGTAAGCAAGACCTGCATTCATTCGGCGAGCTGAAAGCTCTCTTTGAGCACAAAAAGCATGGAGATTCGACGCCGAAGGATCAACAAAAGAAATCGGACGAGTCGAAGAAGGAAAGCCCCGAGGGGGAAAAGTAGTCCTTAGTGCGGAACTGTTTCCGCGATGAAGCGGAAACAGTGCTCCGAAGCCTACGAGACATCAGTGAGTGAGCGCAAGGATGGGCTCCGAGATAACTCCATCGACTGATCGCGTCTGCCGCCGCACGCCCGTCCTATGGTGCTGCGCGTTTCTCCTCATTCTCGTTTCTATTCTTTGGCTCCCACGGATGACGTGGAGTGCCCTTCGTCATTGGGACGAGGCATGGTATGCCGAGATGAGTCGCGAGATGATCGCGACCGGTGATTGGCTCACGATTCACTGGAATGACGCGCCGAACTTCCACAAGCCTCCTCTCGCGTTTTGGGGAACCACCATCGCTTTTCTTTCGCTCGGGGTGAGCGAATTCTCCGCTCGGCTGGTCTCTTCCCTTTGCGGGCTGGGAACGGTACTGCTCGTCACCTTCTTCATCGGTCGAAATCGAGGAGTGTGGGTTGGCCTGGTCGCCGGGTTAATCCTTGTCGCCATTCCTGAATTCTCAAGATATGCCACGCGCGGTCAACTCGAGGGCCCCATCACATTCTGGATCACTCTTCAACTCGTTTTGTTCTGGCACGCCCTCGAACGCCCTGGTTGGCATTGGGCAAGCGGAGCTATTTTCGGTCTTGCTCTCATGACGAAGGGAGCGGCTGGGGGGCTCGCGCCTGTCGTAGAACTCAGTTACGCTCTCCTTGCGCGCGATATTCGTTTTCTGAAGCAGAAGGAATGGTGGCTGTCACTCGCGTTGGGTGGATTGATAGCGACCCCCTGGCATCTTCACCAATGGTGGGTACACGGCGACATCTTTCTGCGTGACTATTTCTCCAGGCACTTCCTGCAATTCTTCTCGGACATCTATCCCGAGGTCGATACCCCGGGCGCGCCGGCGACGTATTACCTCGACTTTCTGATTCGGAAGCAGCCGGAGTGGGGTTGGATAGCGATCGCGGCATGGGTTGGCGCCACCATCGTCCTGTTTCGAAGCCGAAATGATCGCCTCTTCATTTTCGCATGGTGTTGGTCCACCGTTCTCCCCGTCGCGCTCTCGTTTGCCTGGGCGAAGTGGAATTGGTACCTCGTGCCGATTTATCCAGGTTTCGCGATGCTAATCTCTCTCGCCGGGAGTCAGGTCAAGTGGTTCGAGGGAAGTGGCATTCGGCGCTTCGCACTTGCAGCAGGCATCCTTGCACTCGTCTCTGGAAGTGAAGTCTTATGGCGGCCGCAAAATCGGGAACTCGAAGGGGACCTTCGAGCCATCGGCCCAGTCATCGAGAGTGAAATTGGACCGACGGATAGAGTTCTAACGCTTCAAGTCAGATCCGCGCGTAAGAGCGTCTATGCGGTCACGACCCGCTACTATGGTCGGCGGAATGTTCAGGCAATCATGGGAATTGAACAACTCGAACGAACGGCGGAGTCAGCAGGTAATGTTGTGCCCGCCCTGGTCCACAACGATCTATTGAACGACGTTCGTCTTCACGGTGAGCGGAGCAGAAAGTCTGATCCGGGATACGAGGTCGAAGTCGTCGCGACTCGAGGGAACGTCACTCTCGTCAGGCTCATTCCTGGATGGCTGGCCGATCAACTGAATCAGGCCGCGCGGAAAAGCGCCGTATCTCGCTGAACGATATAACTTTCGAGAAGCAGCCGAAGCTTACGAGTTTCGAGCATCACGTCGAAATCATCGCCGGAAAGCTTATCTTCCATCGCAACCGTGAGGGCTCCGTTGTAGCCGAACAGACAAAGCGAGCTAATGATCTTGCCGTATTCGATCTCACCCCGGCCGACTTTCACTTGCAATTGATCCATTCGCCTACCAGTATCCCGCAAATGAGTATGCTGGACGTAGGCGAAGACTTCATCGTAGCCCTTGTTTTGATGCGGGCCGCACACATAGTGGCTGGGGTCGAGAGTGAGGGCCAATCCATCAACTTGCTCACAAAGCGCGACCGCCACGGCCGGATTCTGTGTCAATGTACCGATCCGGGTGCTTACCGTCGTGATCGCGCCATGCGTGCGGGCAATTCGAACGAGATGTTTCAGTCGGCTGACTTCGTCGTCAAAGTGCGTGTCAGCGGGAGACGCATCGAGCACGAGGATCGGAGCGGCAATCTGCTTGCAGAAATGCGCGGTCGCGTCGACACATTCCTCTAAGGCGTCCCCCTTACGCGCGGTGCGAAGAGTGACGGCCGAGAATCCCAATGTCGGACCGAGCTTTAGCTCATTGATGACGCCCGACTGATTCGTGACGAGTGACTCGGTCGTCACATGTGGGCTATCATCGGTTACCGCCAAGTCGACTTTGCTGAATTCCAATTCCGCGATGAGCCGCAACGTTGGAACGAGCGGATCGTTCGTGAAGCAAAGGGTCGAGCACGCGATATCCATGGTACGACAAGCCCCCATTTTCTGAGGCAAGGCATTCCCAGTCCATGAGACTGGTCACCTTCCTATTCTGCATGGCCCGCAGCGTCCGCATCCTCAGCCAGGATGGCCGACACTGAATCAACGCGGGGCCCATACAAGCCCTTCGAAAATGATGGAAGAGGAATTTTGCCGGTGGGACGGAAGATTGGATAGATGCTTGGCGAATTTCAATGCAAAACGACGAAATGACCGCAAGGGAGGGATTGAGTCAGTTCGCTGCTCCCCGCAGGGAGCAGCACGAACTTAGTGAGTGAATCTAGGAAAAGATTCAGGTTTGAATGGATGATGAGGGCAATTCGAGTTAATCGTTTGATGAACGATTTGCCCAGGGAAGTGTGTCGAACATCCGCTCAAGGGCGGCTTTGAGCTTATCCGGTGTATCGTAGGTATTTTCGGCAATCTGACGGCGAATCCGGAAAATGAGCTGTTTGCGATGATCAGGGAGTTGGTGCATCCCTGCTGAGAACGTCGGGGCGTACGAGTTCTTTTTCACCGGTGCCTCATCCATCACGGTTGTCACACTTCTGCTGAACCAAGCGGCGGTCCGATTCACTCGCTCGTTCCCTTCGCCCCGCTGATTTGAGCTGTTGAGATTATACACGCGCTTTCTCCCCACGGGCTGATGTTTCGCTTTCGATGCTAGTCCAATCCGTGGGTCTGCCGATACGACCGCCTCCGCGGCCGGAAATGCACAGAAGGAGTGGAACAGAATCGGCTGATGTTCGGTGTCGCTGCCCGCGTTGCTGGCACGTCCAAGAGCCGTTGACGGTTGGCTTGAGTAAGTGGACTGTTTGTCATCCATTCACTCAGAGGCCTTACCTCTGCCACACGCAAAGGGAAATCGTCAGAAACCGGTCTTTTCCGTACCCACTCCGCGTTCTTTTCTCTGTCTCTCCTTCGCGGGTGCCCACCCTACTCCCCCCACGATGCACACTAGGTCGAAACCGTGCAGCCGTTCAGGACGACGAGTCCGAGCAATTCGCTACTCGCGAACCTCTTTCTCATCAGCGGGGCGATTTATCGCGAAAGTTTGTTTGACAGCCGAACGTCAATCAATTCGTTCGCTCGTCGGCGATCCCATCTCTCGTTGGACTGTCGCGAGCAGATCTCCGTCACACGGAGTCGTTTCTTCATGGGCTCGCGATCTCGGCCAGATAGATAGCAAGAGGTATACCAGAACGGAATTCGATGTGGCCCCGCTCGATCCGCTTTGCTGGAAGACGAGTGTGGAACGCTTGATGCATATCGACTTAGAACGCGACCGATGCCGAATAAGCATCGTCACGAATTCTAAAACGGGTTCAATAAAGCTTGAAATGGAGCGAGGCGAATTCTTCAACTTGAGGGAAAATCTACGACCGCGGCATTCTTGGTCGATGAATTCCCATTGATCACCCCCTACTAGGCCGTTTCATCCAAAACACTCGGCGATGCGGCAGTTCCATAGAATCTCTGGTAGAGTGGGTCTCTCCAAAGCTTTCGCGAACGAAAGTGTCGGAGTGATGACACAGATTTGATTCCTGATTGACATCGAGTGGTCATGCCTGAGCCGACGATCCATCTCGCTCTGATCTTGCTACTCACTGGGTTGACGGTCCTTTTTCTTGAACTCTTCATCCCATCGGCCGGCGTCCTCTTTGCCATTTCGATGGTTTGCATCGTCAGCAGCGTGGTAGTCGCCTTTTTCGTTCACCCGATGCTCGGAGTGGCATTGATCGCGACCGACCTCATCCTCGCATGTGTGTTGCCGGGAGTAGTGTTAAAGATCTGGGCGAAAACTCCTTTCGGTCGGCGGATGTTTCTGGATGCTCCCGCTCCCCTGGCGGACAATGATCTCGATTCTCCGGCGATCACGTCGACCGACGGCTTTGATTACATGACTCTGATGGGAGAGACCGGAAAGACCCTGACTCCCCTTCGTCCCTCGGGGACGACCGACTTTGCGGGTCGGCGCGTTGACACGGTGAGTGAAGGTGTCATGATCGAGAAGGGTGAACTTGTTCGGGTCGTGTCGGTGGAAGGGCACCGCGTCGTCGTGCGGCAATTGGATGATGAATAGCTTCACCCGGTAATGCCGCGAGCGAGTCGGCTGTGACAGTAAAGGAAATGAAACGTGCAGAATATGTTTCCCATCCTTGTGATCGTCGTCGGACTGATCGGCGGGATCTTCGGCCTGGCGGTCCTCTACTTCTTTTTCAATTTCTTCAGTCTTTGGCTTCAGGCTCTCCTCACGAAGGCCGGCGTCAGCTTCTGGGACATGGTGGGAATGTATTTTCGACGGGTTGCGGATCGGCCCCATCACTATCGCATGATCACTCTGGCGAAAATCATGGCAACGCAAGCCGGTGTTCCCGCGACGACGCGTGAGCTTGAATCGCACTATCTGGCAGGGGGTAACGTACCAAGTGTCGTTCGTGCCCTTATTGCCGCCGACAGAGCGGGTATCCCTCTCGCCTTTAAGCAGGCGACGGCGATTGATCTTGCCGGTCGCAACATTTTGGAAGCAGTTCAGACAAGCGTTCTTCCCCGCGTGATCGATTGCCCCGACGGAACAAAGGGGCGTTTCACGGCGGATGGAGTGGCCAAGGACGGTATCCAACTACGCGCCCGGGCCAGGGTGACGGTTCGCACAAATCTGGAACGGCTTGTTGGTGGTGCGACGGAAGAGACCGTCATCGCCCGAGTCGGCGAGGGTATCGTCAACACCATCGGCATGTCTGATTCGTATAAGGCGGTCCTAGAGGCGCCTGACAAAATTAGCAAGCGGGTTTTGGAACGCGGGCTCGACTCCGGAACCGCATTTGAGATCCTCTCCATCGACATTGCCGATGTCGATGTGGGCGAAAACATCGGCGCGAAACTGCAAGTCGATCAGGCGGAGGCAGATCTTCGCCGAGCACGAGCAGAGGCGGAGCAGGAAAGATCGCGAGCGATCGCCCGTGAGCAGGAGATGAAGGCGCTCACCGAAGAGAATCGGGCAAAACTCGTTGAAGCGGAATCGGAGATTCCCAAGGCCATTGCCGATGCCATTGACCAGGGACACCTCTCCGTTTGGGACTACTATAAACTTCTCAATATTCAGGCCGATACGAATATGAGGAGCTCGTTCGCTCTACCGACTCCTGGTAGCTCGGTGGCAAAGGCTGTTCGTGAGTCGCAGTAAGTAAGCGACAGTGGGGCGGACGGAGGAGTGGGCAGATTCAGCCGACATTGCTCGAACTGACCCGGAAGCTCGATCGAGTGGATAAGGAGTGGACGAGGTGAACATCGACCTTCTTGCCCAGGCTAAAGGTTGGGAAGAATTCATCGTCCCGGTCATCGTCGGGGCGATTTACTTGATCGCCCATATTTACAAGGGAGCGACCGCCGAGAAGAAGGCGGCTCCCAAACGGCCGCAGCTCCCCAAACCTCAACCGCAGATAAAGCAAGCAAGCTCGCCGAGCGACTTGCTCGATCAGGCGATGCAGAGGCCGCAAAAGCCCGAATCCAAGCGATCTTTACCTACGGAATTCGATAAGGTCTTTGGAGGAGCCAGCAGTCAAAAGAAGCCGCGACCGACACCCCCTCCCATCCCTCAACGTCCGCCGGCTCAGCGAAACCAAAATCGGCAAAACAAAAAGGGGCAATCACGTCCACAGCCTCAGCGACCTCCGCTTCCGCAAGAGTCGCGCCCTGCGGAAGGAAGGCACCTGCAAAGTCAGCTCGAGCGCCGACACGCCGGGACCGTACATTCGGACATCGAGAGGGTTCATCTCACTTCACTCGTTGATCAGCGAAAGCAGGATAAGGAGACCGCCGTCGATCCTGCGCTTTCCATTCCGAAGGAGATGGGTGATCCCTTGCTTGAGGCGATGGTGCGGGACCGGAATGTGCTTCGCCGCGCCTATATCCTCGGAATCGTGCTCGGTCCACCTCTTTCGGTGCAATCCGAGATTTAGTTCAACGCGTCGTTCTTGTTCCGAATTCCCTTCAAACGGTTAACCGGCATGACACCTTCCCTTGTTCGATTGATCGAGGACTCGATCGGCCCGATGGGTTTGCCCATTGAACGGGCGGATGCGGAGTCAATGCTTCAGCGTTGGGGAAGGTGTGGGAGGGAATTGGCCGCTCTCCTCGCGGAGCGGAACGGCCTTTATGCGTTCGACTCAGCCCTTCTCGTGCGCCCCCTCGGCAAAACAGATTCGCTTCATGAACTGTTCGATTGGAACAAGCAGAAAGCATGGAGCGAGTACGGCGACTTATCGGATCTCCTGTTCTTTGCAGAAGACATTTTCGGGCATCCCTTTGCCATTGAGGGAGAGCGAATCGTTTCGTTCGATTTGGAAACGGGAGAGCGAGAAGAGTTCGCGGAAAGTCTTGAAGCTTTCGCCGCCACGATTTTCGACGAACCTGCTCTGCATACTGGTTGGCCTTTAGCCCATGAGTGGCAAGAAGCTCATAATGCCTTGCCGATCGGGGCGCGACTCGCTCCGAAACAACCTTTCGTGCTCGGCGGAGATTATGTACTCGATCATCTGGTTCCGGTGAATGAGATCGCCGGCCTTACCGCGCGAGCAAACCTAGCCAGGCAACTCAAGGATTTACCACCTGGATCAGCAGTCACTTACGAGCTTCAGCCGCTTTAATCTTCTTCTGGCGCGAAGCCGCGCCGGAGAGTATTCTCCGTCACGGTTCGTGCATGCAGGAAGTGATGGAGATACTCCGGGCCTCCTGCTTTCGATCCGGTTCCTGACAATCGATATCCCCCGAACGGTTGCCGATCGACTTCCGCGCCGGTGATCTTTCGATTGATGTAGAGGTTCCCGACCTCTAGCTCCGACTGGACACGCTCGATGTGTTCGGGGTTCCGGGAGTAGACTCCACCGGTCAGCGCATAATCAGTTCCATTGGCGATCTCAATCGCTTCTCCTATGTCCGATGCGCGCAGAATAGTCAGGATCGGCCCGAAGAATTCTTCCTGGGCCAAGCGATGACTCGGTGATACGTTTGCAAAGAGATGGGGTGCGACATAGTAGCCGGTATCCTCAATCGCGCTCACGTCGCCAGCATAAATGCACTCTGCCTCTCGCTTGCCAAGTTCGATGACTTCGCGAAGTCGATTCCGAGAAGTCTCATCAATGACGGGTCCCATCGAATAAGAAGGATTTTCGGGAGGTCCGATGGTCAGTGACGCGGTCGCATCGCGAAGCCTTTCCACAAAGGTCGTGAAAATGTTCGGCAACAAAATGACTCTCGAACAGGCAGAACATTTCTGTCCCTGATACCCAAAGGCGCTTCGGACGACTCCCAAAACGGCTTCATCAAGGTCGGCGTCATTATCGACGATGATGGCGTTCTTGCCTCCCATCTCCGCGAGGACATGCTTCAAATGGCGCTGACCGGGGGGAGTGACGGCAGCCGTTCGCGCGATTGCCAAACCGACTGATTTTGATCCAGTGAAGTTGATGATGGCGACATCTGGGTGCTCAACCAGCCGAGCGCCAACTTCCTCGCCAATGCCGGGGAGGAAGTTCAAAACACCAGGAGGCAAGTCAGCCGATTCACGAATGAGCTCCACGAACCTAGCCGCGATGATAGATGATTGTTCCGCCGGTTTGATGATGACGGGGTTTCCCGCGACGAGTGGCGCCATGGTCATGCCGCAGACCGGCGTGGCCTTGAAGCCCCAGGTGCCCCAG
>JAIEPU010000017.1 GCA_019748235.1 bacterium | reverse complement strand
AATATAGTTCCGATGATCGCCTCAGGAGGTGATGGTGGAAATGGTGGCAATGGCGCTGCCGGCGCCATCGGCGGTCTCGCTCGCAGTGGAGCCTCGGGCGGCAATGGAGGGGAGGGTGGAAATGGAGGCCATGGCATTGCCGGAGCGATCACTGCAATTGAGGACGGAAGTTTGACGCTTTACTCCTCCGCAGTGACGGACTCATTCGGAACCGGCGGTGACGGTGGTATTGGAGGGAGTGGAGGAGACGGCGACACCGGTGGAGATGGCGGTGAAGGTGGCAACGGCGGCGAAGCAGGAAGCGCGGGAAGCGGTCAACCATCAGGAGGTGTGAGCGGCAGTAACGGCAATGTTGGCCCGGGTAGTATTGGAATGAATGGAGGCGACGGAGGAAATGGTGGGATAGCAGGAAACAGCGGTGATGGAGGCAGCGCAGTTAGCTCTGTCTATGGCACCATCAGTGGCTCCCTTACCCATTCGGGTTCAAACTCTGCGACGAAGGGACTGGGAGGCGTTTCGGTGAATGGAGGCGAGGGAGGCGCCCATGGTGAAGGTGGTAATGGGGGTGAATCTGGAACAGGAACTCCCAGTTCTGATGGAGCCAATGGCACTGACGGCGTCGATGGTCTTGATGGAGACGCCGGTGATGATGGAATCGAAATCGTTAACTAGAGACATTCCAAAGCGGCTGTAGCGTCAAAAGCAGGATAGATACCTGTGAAACAATTGCGCCAGCCGCTACAGAGAATGTGGATCCGCTGTAGTGATCATTCAAAGCGACATTCACGTAGGTCGTACGACTTGACAGGAATACGACTCCGGAACTGCCGCGCCTGTTTACGCCAAGATTTGAATTGAGTGAATTGAAAGGACGCGTCGGAAAGTTATCGAACAAATTCCAAAACACATAGCAAGACGAGCATCAAAGCAGACGGGAGGGGCAACCATGCTCCTGGCCGTTTCGATCACAAAGAAGTCGACTCGTTGCCGACACGATTGCCTATCGGAAACGACATTCCACGACTCTCGACGGCAAATGATGGCGATGATGAGGGCTCGTGTCACAAGACAGCACTATCTAGTCTAGGCAACCATTGCGCGGGGCTGGCTATAGAGCAGATTGGGCAAAACGACGTGGAAAGCTCCCCGAGTAGGGCTCGAACCTACAACCTAGCGGTTAACAGCCGCTCGCTCTACCATTGAGCTATCGGGGAATTCGAGACCGGTTAAGTCTCGAAATGAAACAACGGGAGAAACGGAATCTCCCGCGACCCTGTTTTAGGGAAAGGGAAAGGTGGCTTCAAACCCCCACTGACCAAAGTTGGCGGCGAACGCCCCGTTCCCCAGCAAATCGATACCTTTTCCACCCCCATTGTTGCTCGCGAACCGTTCAAAGGATTCCTTCGGCAGCCGATTTGTTCGTTTCGGTAATCTCTTTTTCGGCAGGGTTACACCTATCGTGTCGACCATTCTGATTCTGCCGATCTTACCGGTCTTCTGAGCTATCTTTTACGTGCAGTTCCGTTCCTGGGGGAGTTGAGCGAGCGAGTCGGCCCCGTTCACGCTACCCCCTCTTTTCTGGGATCCCTCGAATGAGCATGTCCGCTGTCGCGAAGATGGCGGCTCGTAACGCCCAGGCGAACGAGTCGATCGATCAAGATTTTCGCCGAATCCCGCTTCACAAACTCCGAAGCGGCAATGTCATCAAATTCCCGATTCACGCCCATGACGGAACGCTCCTTCTCGCCGAGGCGAGTGAGATTACCGATCGCATCCTCGAAATCCTGGAACAGCGCGGCCATTCGACCGTGCTCGTTCATCGAATGGAAACGGCCGCTTCCGCATCACTCGAACCGCTGGGGACGTTGACCGACGTACCGGCAACGCGTATCGGCACCGCCATTGGCCGACATAACCGCGCCACGCGTAAGCTCGACTATGAATTGGGGGAGCAAATCTCAGCCGCGAAGAAGCGAGAAGAGTCCCCCTTTATCAAGGAAATCCCCAGGCCGGGGATCATCGCCTACTCCGAAACGTTGACGACAGAGATCTTCACGAAGCAGGAATCGTTCATCACGACGCTCCGTTCTTCCGTTCAGCAGATGGCTCAATCCGGGCTCGACGGACATCATCAAGTCCAAGGGGTCATCGGCGACTATTTGAAGTTTCTGGTGGAAGATATCGACCTCTTTACCAGCATCGCGTCAACACCGAACGTCTGCAATTATCCGCATCGCCACAGTTTGCATACCGCGATGCTGAGTCTCGCCATGGGAGTTCACGCGGGCCTGAGCGAAGAGTCGCTTCACTCGCTCGCTCTGGGAGCGATGCTGCATGATATCGGCATGCTTCGTATCCCTCGTTCCATTTGGATGAGCAAACAGCAGATCTTGCCACATCAACAGCTCACGATGATGGCCCATCCCATCTATTCGGTGGAGATGCTACTCAACGCGGACGGCATTTCACCTGAGGTGAAGTACATCGTCTATCAGGTGCATGAGCGTCGGAATGGAAAGGGATATCCTCGCCGAGTCCCAGGCGAGATGATCCACCCGCTCGCGAAGATCGTTGGAGTGGCGGATTCGTACGCGGCTCTTTTGTCCGATCGGCCGTTCCGGCCCGGAGTGCAGCCCTACAAGGCGGTCGAGCATATCATCCAGGGAGTGAAGGAAGGTTTCTTCGAACCTCACGTAGTTCGGCTTCTTCTTCAGACCGTTTCACTTTATCCTGTTGGCTCTTACGTCCTTCTGTCCGATGGCCGACTTGCTAAAGTCCTTCGAACCAACAGCGAAAACTATTCGCGACCCATCGTTCGCTGTTGGCCTCTTCGGACGACTCCGTCCGATAATTCAGGGGAAATCCTGAGCCTGCTCCAAGTTCCCGAATTGGCGGTAGTAGCTGCCGTCCCAAGCCCGCTGGTGGGATAAAACCGAGCGGCATTCGATTATTCGGCCGAATTCAACGTCAAATCTCTGACACCTCTTTCACTTCACACGGGTAGTTTCTCGGCGGGAGAGTCTTGCTGGTTCAGGCTGCGCGCCCTCCGCAGCGAGTCTGTAGAATGCAACCGTTCTCGTCTTGAAAACAAATCACCCATCTTTGGACGCACGAGGTATTTGGGATGCTGACCTTTCTTCTTTCCTTTTGGCTTCTCCTGGCGGGAGGGGTCGAGCCCAAGGTTGAGCAGATTGCCGGCCTAACGGTGATTCATGTTTCGGGCACGCCGCGCGAGATGGGAAAGCAACAGGGAGAGTTACTTCGAGATTCCATCAAATCGAACGTCGCGTTAATCGATCCAAAGAAGTTCCCAACGCTCGATGCGAAGGCTAAGGCGCGGGTCGCGGCCTGGCCCGCCTCACTCACCGAAGAACTCGAGGGACTCGCTGAAGGTAGCGGCATCCCGCTCGCTGATCTTCAGCGATTCCAGGTAGCCGAAATTCCGATTCCTGGTCGAAGCTCCGCCGCTTTCGGCAACCGAACGCTGGGGGCCCGACTGCTTCAGGTCGCAACGTTCGAGCCGAGTCGACCACTCCACGCGGAAATGATTCTCGTCGTCTATCACAATCCCAACAGCCTTCGGTATGTGAGCGCCACCTATGCCGGCTATCTTGGTTCGTTTGTAGGCCTCAATGACGAGGGGATCAGCACGAGCTCGCTTGAGGTTGGCAAGCCGGCCGAGGATGCCTCGAGCGCGGGACTCTCCGCTCCGTTCCTATCTCGACTTGCACTTGCTGAAGCGAAGACGCTTCCGGGCGTTCGCACGGTGGTCGACAAATATCCGCGAGCCGGCAATTGGATCATGATCGTCGGTGACGGAAAAGTCCCCGCTGCGAGGACGATCGAATTCACACCAGCCAAGATCGCCGAGTTCGGAGCCAATGACACATCGGAGCGTGTCGCACCCTACAGCGGACTCGCCGAAATCGTCCGCCGGTCGAATCAATTCGTGAGCAAACAGCTTGCCGCCGGTACAGAACCAAGCGACGACAATATCAAGCGGTACAACGAGATCACCGAGCTCTTCAATCAGAAAGGAAGCCGGCCTGGCTCGATCGATACGATTCACAGCCTTCGAAAGATCGCAGGGGAGTCAACGCCCGCCACGGTAGCCGTTGTGAACGCCAGCGAACTCGCACTGTGGCTTGGCACGGTGGGGGGCAAGGGCGATAACTCCGTCGTCGGCGTCTCTCTGAAGGATCTCTTCGCGGGCAAGGCGCTGGAGTCGTTCGCGAAAGTCGATACCGCGAAGAAGCCGATTGATCCAGAGACCGAGCGGCATGCGAAAGGAACGATCAAGCCCGTCCATAAGAATGAGTCCTCTATCCCCGAACTCTACCGAATGACCGACGAAGCTTTCACGTACGAAGCGAGTCCCGATAACGTCGGCTCGGGCATCGTTCGAACATTGATCAAGATTCCCTCTCCCGTCGTCACGCCGCACGAGGAAAACAATTCGGTACCCATTGAACTCTTCCGACCGCCGGGAGAAGGCCCATTCCCCTATGTGATCGTGACGCACATCGCGGGGGGTGACTTCGAACTTTCCCGCTTCGTCGCTACCACGCTCGCGAAGGGAGGCATTGCCTGCACGTTCATCAAGCTCCCCTACTACGGCGAGCGAAAGCCGCCCGGCATCGACATCAAGATGCTCCAACCTGACGTTGAAATCGCGTCGCGCTCGATGCAGCAAGCGATCAAGGACATCCGCCGGGTTATTGATTGGATCGAGGCTCAACCCGACTTGGATAAGGGCAAGATCGGCATTTGCGGCATCAGCCTCGGCAGCATCACCGGCGCTCTCGCCACCAGCATTGAGCCCCGGTTGACACATGCCTGTCTCATTATCGGCGGCGCCAGTTTGCACGATATCGTGTGGGAATCCGCCGAGAAGGAAGCGAAGGAATTTCGACGGATTTGGAGCGCCAATGGCGGCACGCGCGAATCGCTTGGCGAACAGATGAAATCGTTTGATCCGGTCACCTACTCCGATCGGCTGAAGAGCCATGTCGTCTTCATGATCAATGCATCACAAGACGAATCGGTTCCGGTCGTCAGTGGGAAAGCTCTATGGGAAGCAGCCGGTCGCCAGCGAATTATCTGGTATCCGTGCGGCCATTACACCATCGTTCGTTACATCATGCCCGCGCTTCAGCACACCGTGAAGTTCTTTAAGGCGTGGCCTGACCGGGAATCGAACGTTGGTGTCGAACAAGGAGGGTGATCGAAACCTGACTTCGATCGACAAACTTGGTGAAGGCGAATTTGAACCCTTCACTTTTCGACGAGAGCACTCCGTGAGGAAGAGAGACGAGAGTCTTTCTTCCTCATTTCATTAAAAGCCACTCGATTATTTGGTCGTACCTTCTTCGGGCTCTTGTCCTTCCTTAACGACCCGCCCCACTTCGTCGATCCGGCGAATCAGAATCGTGCAAACCATATAAGCACGTGAAATGGGAAACAGCAGCCAAAAGAAGACGATCACTTGCATCAGCGAGTGAAACGCCTTCAAAAAGGTCGTCACATCGTCGTCCGAATTCACGGGTGAATTTAGCGTCCAGCCAAAGTACATCATGATGGCGGCAATGGATGCGAGCACTCCGAAACTGACTCGCTCGGTTTGTCCAAGAAGGACAGTCTCACGACACGCCATGGCGAACTCGCCGATGACGACGACGATGAACCACCAACAGATTGGCAGCGCGACCGCGACCGCGTGAAAGCAAAGTCGTGTCACCAGCGGCTCACCCTCCGCGGGAACGTAGAAGTCGCCGAGAGCAATTACCCCGACCGCCGCCAGAACAACCTGTCCAAGAAGCGTTGCCAAGAGGAGCCAAGAAGCCTGTCGCCAACGCGGTGTTCGACCGACAAGAATGTTCAAGATCGAAGCGGTCATCGTCAACACGATCGACGGCAGGATGAAGACCGCTTGGTCGAGAATGACTTCCTGACGGGTAACCGGTTTCGACTCCGTGGCGGGATCGGTGATCGCCGATTCGTCAATGAGAAAGAGGATGGGAAGCAGCTGGATGAGAAACCCCGCCCAAAACAGCCCGAATGCCAGACGGCATCGCCCGAGTTGTTCCCGTTCAATTTGCAGTGCCTTCAAACTCGGCTGAAGCTGAATTCCCATGAACCTTTGGCGCGTCCCGCATCACATAGAACGGTGGAAGTGGGGAAAGGACGATCCGATCCCGAAGACAAAAATCCGAGCTTAGAGCGTCCCTTCCGTACCCCGAAGTCAACGAATCTTGTTGATTCGGCCGAGGGGAACTTTACGGACACGCACCTAGACAGTGTACGATTTTCTCGTCCGCTTCTCCCGGCTGGTCATTGCAGTCCCCGATTGCAGAATACGTCCATCGACAGCGAATTCTCTGAGGCGGCCCGAAACATGAGCTATTTTCGATCCAACATCGATTCGATGACCGGGTATGTGCCCGGCGAGCAGCCGCAATCGGGCGGTTTCATCAAACTGAACACAAATGAGAACCCCTATCCCCCTTCCCCCCGCGTTCTCGAAGCGATTCACAAGGCGACCACCGACCGCCTTCGGCTCTACCCCGATCCCATTGCTCAAAAATTCCGTGAAGCGGCCGGCAAAGTGTTGGGGGTATCTCCCGACTGCATCCTGGCCTGTAACGGCTCGGACGATGCCCTCACCATTCTCACACGGGCCTGTGTCGGCGAGGGGGAATTGATGGTCGCTCCCGATCCGAGTTATGGACTCTATCGGGTTCTAGCTGATATTCAGGGTTGCCAATATCGAAGTGTTCGCTTCGACGATAACGGCCGACTTCCGATCGATTTCACCAGCGGAGCCAAACTCGCCTACATCACCAACCCGAACGCACCCACGGGGACGATGGTCCCTCCCGTCCACTTGCTGGAATTGGCGGAGAATGCTCCCTGTCTTGTGGTGGTGGATGAAGCGTATGCCGACTTCGCGCCAAATGACGCGGTTCCGCTCATTAAGAATTGCGAACGATTGGTCGTGACCCGAACGCTGAGCAAATCCTACAGCCTTGCCGGCCTTCGCGTCGGATTCATCGTGGCTCAAAAACAGATCATCGACACGTTGATGAAGGTGAAGGACTCCTACAACTGCGACATGATCTCGATCGCCGCCGCCACCGCCGCCTTGGAGGATCAAGAGTACTTCGAACAAGCGAGGAAGAAGGTTCTCATCACCCGTCGACGGCTAGAGATTTCTCTCGCCGAGCTCGGTTTCATCGTCACGCCGTCGCACGCGAACTTCGTTTGGATTCAGCGAGCCACTCCGCTCGAGCCGATCTATCAAGCACTGAAGAAGGACCGCATCCTCATCCGCTACTTCCGCTTCCGCGACAACACCGAAGGCCTCCGCATCTCCGTCGGCACGGACGACGAGATCAATCATTTTCTGGATGCGATGCGGCTGCTGGTGTAGCCTTGCACTAAGAGTCCGTTGTCCAACGAGCTCGCTAGACGTAATAGTTATGCGCCGGATCGGGACGATTCGAGCCAATGAACCTTGCTCGGAATTCTATCGCTAAATATAGACTCGTCCCTGGTATCGATACCGCTCGAATTCCTGAGTGTCATGGAGAAAGCGAAGGCAGTTACTATGCAACACGTCTGTTCACACTACATTATATATCTCATCGCCGTTGTCCTTCTAAATGGTTGCGCCGACATCCTAAGCCCAACTATACAATCAAAAATTGGCTGGAAGGCCGAACAGTTTTTCGACGATCCCAAGGTCGTTGAATTATGTCATGCGATCGAGCGGAATGACATTAAGGAAGTTGAGAAGCTGATTAAAGATGGCGTGAATATTAATACAGCGGGGCGAGGCAATATGACACCATTGTTTTGGGCGTACCCTGGCGATCATCTGCAAATATTTAAACTGCTCTTGGCGCACGGTGCTGATCCAAATGTAATTATATCGAAGGATGTTTGGGAGCTAACCAGAAATGCCAAGAGCTGGATGAAAACGGGCGCGGCGGTTACACATTATTCTTGTATGACATGGCGTAGTGGGTATTTTGAAGCTGTATTTGATTATGGCGGTGACCCGAATCTTCTCGCATTCAATGGAAAAGGAGGAAGTCCGACACCGTTGTTTATGGTGATTGATTCTGATGCAGGGAATAAAGTAGAAAAGGTATCTCGGTTGATCGACCTGGGAGCTAATGTAGACTATATGATAGAGGGAGGCGGTACGCCATTGCGTTCCTCGGTTGTGTCACGCCGATCTGCCCTAGATGTTACGTTATTGCTACTAAAAGCTGGTGCAGATTACAAAAAGACTTATTACAAAGGTCGAATGCGATTAATACATGAATTGGCGCAAGAATCGGAGAGAAAACAGTCTTGGTGGAATTCGCAGGAGAAGAGGAATTACTTTGAGGTTGTGAAATGGCTAGAAAAACACGGAGAGTCGATGGATGCAGCCCGTGCTGATATTGAGCGATGGCGTATCGAGGCGACACTGCCTACGGCACCTAAGCCGAGTGCCTTCAATTAAGGGCAGACAGATGTCTCTCACAAGTCATGTAGGGTATGCACCCTGTGCATACCGCTTCATTAAATGCCTTCGGGAATTCTGGTTTCCCATTCCGCTGTAGTCCGACTAACTTTTCAAAGTCCGTTGCGTCACTGATTCACTTAAAATCAGCAGACGCGACGGTGGTTAATTTACAATTCAAGCGATTGTAAGCATGTCCCTATCTGCCCTGGTCGTCTCGACCCATCCAACAATCTATGCCGACATTCGGTCGTTGACGTGTCTCGTGATGTCATAGTCATAAATGTGAATAAAGGCACGCGAACTTAAAGCTTCAATCTCCAGCCGATAACCGATCTCATCTTGGGCATCACGATTTATTCTAAGTCGATCCCAACAAACAAAGATATCAGGCACCCCAAACACTAATGAGGCTGGCCAAAACGACAGTACGATGCCATTCTCACAGACCTTAACCAGAACACCTTGGCAATGTAACCGTGGATCTCCAAAATCCAAATTAACAGAACAGTATTTACGCAAAATGCAAACGCCCGCAGTACCTCGTGGAAGTGCAAAATACAACATCCACCATTGATACGCAAAGAACACGGCAATCACTCGAATACTTAATAGCACGAGAAAAATGATAAATAATACTCTGATTTCGACCATCCGAATACCCGTCCGCAATTATCGATCCATCACCGTTCCGCATAGACATCGAGCAGGGTATTCACCCCGTGCATACCATTTTTGAACGCCGAAACAGTAGTGTAGGGTATGCACCCTGTGCATACCGCTTCATTAAATGCCTTCGGGAAATATGGTTTCCGATCTCCTTGCAGTCCGACTAACTTTTCAGAGTCCGTTGCGTTACCATCTCACTGCGAATCAGCAGACACGACGGTGGTTAATTTACCATTCAAGCGATTGTAATCATGTCGATCTCTGCTCATGGTATGCACGGGGGTGCATACCCTACTTCTCTGCCGATCGACGAGGAAAGTGCGTATATACTCCTCACTTTCATCTCTTGAGTCCGCTGGCAACGTCTAGGCGATAGGCTTGCCAGGCTGGGATGAGCGAGGCTAAAAGGCCTGCGGCGTAGGCTAAGACGACGGCTCCCCACTCCACCCAGTGAAAATGAGAGAGACGTGCCAGAAGGGCGCTGGCGGAGAGTAGATTCACCTCCATGAGTGTCAGTGCAATTCGACTAACGAAGATGCCGAGGACGGCGCCGACGGTGACTTGAAGCAGGGCTTCGCCGATGACGACGAGAAACACCTCGTGCGGCCGGGCACCCAGGGCGCGAAGGATCGCATGATCACGACGGCGAACCACCGTCGTTAGGGAAAGCGTGGCCAGGATCATGCCGGTCGAGAGAAGCATCAGCACCGAGCCGTAGGCAAGAAGACCTTCCCTGATCAACGACTCCGTCGGTTTGATTTCGGCGACGGTGGATCCAGTTCTCTCATGAACGATTTCCTGCTCCACGTCCTCTCGCACATGCACCACGAGCAGCACAACCGCGATCGCCAGGGCGACGCTCAGCGACGTGCACAACGTCGCGATGCGGTGATGCCATGCGAACGCGAGTGATAGCCGAATCAAGCTCATTGTTTTCGGTCGCTCTCCCGGATGAAGTGGCTGCAGTCGACCGTTCGAGACAAATGGCCTGCGACAGCCGGGTCATGCGTGACGACAAGCAGCGTATGCGTTCCTTCGGAACACATATCGACCAGTAATCGCGTGATTTGTCCTGCCGTCCCCGCATCGAGATTGGCGGTCGGCTCATCCGCGAGAATCAGCGGAGGATGATTGACCAAAGCCCGTGCGATCGCGACCCGCTGCTTTTCGCCGACCGAAAGCCGGGCGGGCTTGGAATGCCGGCGATGCCCGAGTCCCACCCGGTCGAGCATTTCCCGCGAACGGGCCCGCCACTGCGATCGGGCAAGCGTGTGACTGAATCGAAGTCCGAGCATGACGTTATCGAGTGCGTTCAGCGCGTCGATGAGATTGAAATCTTGATAGATGTAGCCAATATTCTGCCCGCGAAACCGATCGAGGGTGGCCAGCGACATCTGGTCGAGGCGCTCCCCCGCTACATTGATCGAACCCGCATCCGCGCGAAGAATGCCGGAGATCAGGTTGAGAAGCGTGCTCTTGCCACACCCGCTGGGGCCGGTGAGAGCAATCTGCTCCCCTTCGTTGACAGTGAACGAATCCATCCAGAACGCGACGGTTGGCTCCCCCGGCGTGACGATGTTCCGCAGAACTTTTTTCACCCGCTCGAGGGAGATCGCCATCATCCGTAACACTCTATGGGAAAGGGACAAATCGACGCTTCTCACGACTCACGGAGGGGAGGCGACGAAAACGACTCCCCCGTCATGGATTCATACGATTCTCACAGAGAAGCATTATCGTGATCCGCGGATCACGGACGTAGTATAACAATGATGAACTTTCTGGGTTGCTCGTGCGTAGCGTAGGGGAATCGACGCCCCTTCGAGCATCATGAACTTGGGAATTGAGAACGGCGTGCTTCAATTCAATTTCAGCGACTTTCGCCTGACATTCATGAGCATCATCTTCGAGGCGATGCCCTTTATCGTCATCGGCGCGGTCATTTCCGGCATTCTGGAAGAGATGCTACCTCAGCAGTTCTTCCAGCGATTCCTGCCGAAGAACCGATTTCTCGCCATCGTGGCGAGCAGCATTCTCGGCATCTTCATGCCGATGTGCGAGTGCGGCATCGTCCCGGTCATGCGACGGCTCCTCCGCAAAGGTGTCCCGGCGAGTTGCGCGATCACGTACATGCTTTCCGCGCCGGGGATGAACTTTATCGTGCTGTCGAGCACCGCCCTCGCCTTTTGGGGATACAAGGATGGCGCCTACGACCTGTTCGGCGTCGGCAGCTTGGGGATGGTGTTCCTCCGAGGCGGCTTCGCGTTCGTGACCGCGGTGACGGTCGGCGTCGTCATCGAGCGGATGGCCCGCAAGGGTATCGAACTTGTCCGGAAGGACGTGCATCGGGACCGACTTGTCCAGAGCGAGGAAAGTGAACGGCTGATCGAAGAGTCCGCTCTTGTCGCATCGGCTCAAAAGGTGGCGGCAGGTCATTCGCACGGACATCATCACCATCATCACGACCACGATCATGAGTGCGATCACGAACATCACCATGATTGCGGCCATGACCATTCACACGATCATGACCATCATCATGGGCACGACCACCATCATGACCACGCTCATGATCATGGTCCCGCGAAGCGGTCTGTCATTGATCGGCTTCGGGCCATCTCCGAAATCGCGCTCGGAGACTTCATCGATATCTCGGCGTTCCTCATCATCGGCGCGATCCTGGCCGCAACGATCAGCACGTCGCTGCCGCGGGCGACGCTCGAACAACTTGCCAATCAACGAGAGCTTTCGGTCCTGTCGATGATGGCGCTCGCGTTTCTGCTGTCCCTGTGCAGCGAAGCGGATGCCTTCGTGGCGGCAAACTTCAGGGGACTTTCGACCGGATCTAAACTTGCCATGATCGTGCTCGGCCCGATGCTCGACGTGAAGCTTTTCATCATGTATCGCTGGGTCTTTACCACCCGCATGGTCCTGACGATGATCCCGATCATTCTCGTCATGATCTTCACACTCTGTTACGGCTACGATTGGATTGAACCGTTGATCATCCCCGCGGTTTCGAAATCCGGAACGGGAGGGTAATCATGGAACGAACGACAGCGTTATTGGCGAATCTGCTTTCGGTGGCCGCAGCGGCACTATTTAGCTGGATGATGATCGACCTGGTCATTCGGAACACGCTGCAGTATTACCTGGCGGATCAGAAGTTCCAGATCCTCGTCCTGATCGGCGGGGTACTTCTGGCGATCATGGTTTTGCTTCGCCTTCCCTCACTCTTCGGAGGATCGTCGCACCACCATCATCACGATCACGATGGACATGATCATGGGCACGATCACTCGCACGATGACCACACGCACACGCCCTCTCTTTGGCGGCTCATCGTCATCGCGATTCCTCTCATGATCCTCTTTATGGGAGTGCCCCGTGAGGGATTCAGCGCTTCCGGTCTGACGAATAAATTGTCCGCCGAGGACATCAAGTCGATCGCCGCCGTCGGCAACACGATGATGCCCAAGGGATTCGAGCCGAAGGGTGATCCCCGTCCCGCGGATTGGAAAGTTCTCGTCGCGGCAGCGGAAGACCCGATCGCACGCGAGCGATGGGAAGCGCAGGCGGTTCAGATCGCCGGCCAGGCGGTGGCCGATCCTCGTTACGTTGATCGATATCGATTGATGCGAGTCAAGATTACTTGCTGTGCGGCGGATGCCGTTCCTCTGAATATCACCGTGCTTGGGAACTGGGATCCAAGTTGGAAGTCTGGCGAATGGGTCGAAGTGATTGGCGCGGTCCATTTCGTGGAGGTCAATTCGCCCGACGGGTCGAGCCCGAGCAGCTTCTTCCCCGTAATTTATCAGATCCAGGCAAAGCCGACCGAGCCACGTCCTTATCTGCAATGATCACGGACTATCGACAAAGCGATATCGCGCGGGGGATCCTTTCCGCGTGATCACTCCCGCTTCGCGAAGTCGGCTAATGATTTTCGCGGCCGGCGGAGCATTGGGATCGAAGGTGGCACAAAGATGTTCCAGCGTGCGGGATGAAAACCACTCGGGTAAAAGCGGCCGGGCCACGTCTGTTTGATAAAGATCACGGCGAAGACGAGCCAAGCCCTGCGTCAGAATCAGCCGATGATCAAACGCGAGTTGTGGCGGCTTCAAGGCGCGTTGCCAGCGAACTTCCCCTGCATCGTCGTTCGCTTTCGGCTTAATTGCATCGGGCGCAACCACCGTGTAAAACGCAAAACTGATGCACCACCCGCGCGGATCACGTCCGGGAGTATCGAAGACGTCACAAGGACGAAGGGTCGGGATCTCGACACTGGTCTCTTCGCAGAGTTCCCGTTGAGCGGCCTGTAAAAGTGTTTCACCTTCGTTGGCAAAGCCGCCAGGAAATGCCCACTGCCCCTCGAACGGTTCGTGAAGCCGGCGGATGAGGAGGACGCGCGGTATTTTTTTGATGAGTGTGAACAGAATCGCATCTGCCGTCACCATCGGCCGGGGATACTCATACTTGTAGGTCTTGCCGGGCATCGTTGAATTTTCCGTCCGTTCGTTTGGTTCTCTTCATGAACGACTCGCATGAAGGCAACCTATGTTACGATACTACAGACTTGAACGAGTCCGCGAATTCGATTCGAGAGGCTACGCTGAGTATTTCGACGCCGCGACATTCCAGTAAGCTCGGTGTCCTCATCGAGGTATTTCACCTTGCAGTCATCGCGACCGCGATGGCATTCCTCTATTGGTGGCCTTTACCCATAGGGGGCGGATTCATCGGGGGTGACACTTACAACTATTTTATGCCCCTTCGCTACTTCTACGCGAGCGGCCTTCATGCCCACGAGTTACATCTCTGGCATCCAGGCATTGGAAACGGCGTGCCCGTCCTCGGCGAAAGCCAAACGGGCGTCTTCTATCCGTTCTATCTTCTCGCTTATTCGACGCTCGATCTGAACTCAGCCTACTCAGCGGTCTTTCTGAGTCACTATGTGCTCGCTTATATGTTCACGTACGCCCTCGCTCGAGTGCTTGGCTTGCGGTTGATGGCTTCCCATTTCGCATCGATGGTTTTCGTGTATGGCTGGTTTCCGCCGCGAGCTTGTTTGGAGTGGGCGATCGTCACCGGGACTTGGCTTCCCGCGATTTTGGCAACATCGATTCGGTTCAAGCAGACGGGACGGTGGAGGTGGCTTTGGGGAACGGCCCTGGCCATCGCTTTGCAACTTCTGGCGGGGCATTTCAACTTGGCGTGGGTGACGGTACTTGCCGCGTCGATCGTCGCAATCCTCTACTTCCCACATCATGCCGAATCGAATGGATCATCGACATCGCCGAGGCGATTTTCATCGTGGTGGAGTCGGACGCTAGGAATCGGTGTGGCGCTCCTGTTGGGCTTTCTGCTCGCCGCGCCTCAATTACTTCCCGCATGGGAACTCAAGCAGCGAAGCCAGCGTTCGAATGACTCGTTCCGAGAGGAAATCGAACAGGGTTTGATTCCCCTCCCCTACTTCGCGCAAGCGGTTGAACCGTGGAAGTTTTATTCCGATCCAGACGGTGTGCTCCGCGACATGGGAGCGAAGACGAACAAGATCGAGGCGCACCTCTACTTCGGATTGGTGCCACTGGCACTCGCGGTGATCGGACTCATCACGGGTCGCACCATTCGCGATGGTTGGCCATGGCTGGTCCTTGCAATCATCGGAGCCACTCTTGCCAGTGGCGGGCCGATGCCAGCACTTGCCCATGTGCCTGGTTTTGGATTCTTCAGGTACTGCGGCCGATACAGCTTAATGTCTGAGATCGGCGTCGCCGTCCTTGCGGGGATGGCACTCGATCGATTCCCGCTCCGTTCCATCACCGTTCGAAACATCCTCGGCATTGTTGTCGCCGCCGTGACGTTCGCGGATCTTTACCTCGTGGGACATGCGGTCCAGTACGTGACGATCGTTGATCCCCCCATCATCAACTTTCGAGATGAATCGATTGCCTTCAAGAAGCTGCTGCCGACCGATCGAGTCCTTGCCGTCGATGGAAATACGCTCGCACTTTCGGGGGCAGCATGTGTTCCGCCCTACTTAGGCATGGGACCGGCGGAGTACTATCAGCTCTGGAGCAAGATGCCGAACGTCTTTCAGGGAGAGGCCCATTTCGATGACACCATCGCGGACATCCTTGCGAAGACTGGGGTGACGCACCTTCTCGTCTTCAAGCCCTTACCAAGTGATTGGCCGGTCACACTCGTATGGCATGGCTTCGATCCCTTCCTTCATCGACGCTGGGCCCGTGATCCTGCGGAGCCAATCTATCTCTATCGCTACGATCGTTCCGTGGGGCGGGCTTATCTGCGCGATGAGAAGGGGAAGAAGATTGAGGAGGGAGAAATCACGATTCGCGAGTACGCGCCTCATCGAGTGGTGATCGAGGCGAATAGCCCGGTGCCTGCCGATGTTGTGTTAACGGACATCAGTTTTCCGGGTTGGTCAGTGACGATTGATGACAAAGATGTGAATGGACTCGACGAGTCGTTCAACCGAATCGTCCACATGGAAAGTGGAAAGCATCGAATCGTCTGGACGTACACGCCATGGAGTCTGTACACGGGCTTGGCCGTCAGTGCCGGGAGTCTTATCCTGGCGATCCTCTTAACGATCGTGATCGTACGAGGCATGAGATCCTGCCGGCCTGTTACCAATTCGCCGTCAGGGCAAATGTGAAACCGGTGATGAACAGGTCATCATTTTTGAATGAGATCAGCGGGCTCTTTCCAACTTGATTCAAGTCGAGTTGCTCAGCGGATCGCATGATGTTGTTCAACCAAATGATCGTGTATCCCGCTTGAAACGTGATGTCGGGCGTCAAATGCACCACGACAGAGGGAGTCGTTTCGAGCAGCACGCTCCCCGCGCCCGTATTGTGAGCCCCCAGATTACTGAAGCTTGTGAATTCTCCCATTCCGGGCAATGGTCGTGATTTGACGGTCACATCCTGAGCATTCCCCAAGATCGCCACGCGGTTGACCGACTGCAACGAGACATATTCCAGGAGTGCCATCTGAATGTCACTTCCGAGCTGTCCGCCAATCATGTGATTGTTGGTCTCGAAGCGTTCGACCCGAGCGCCGGGCTGTGTCGAAGGATTGGTCAGGTTGTAACCAAATGCCAACCGCTCCGCATAATCGAAGTAACGGGCACCGACCAAACCATCAAAGGTCCAGTGCCGATTGTTGATCAAGTGCCAACGCCCGTTGAGTTCGGTTCCCCAATAGCGATTTCGAAACGACATATTCGCTTGCCCGAGCGTCTGACCGGTCGGAGTGAGAACGGTGATCACCTGCTGGGTGACCCCTCCGGTTTGCGACGTCGAAGCCGGCTGACTGAACATCGCCTTGAGGTCGGTCCCTGGATAGACCCATAGGCCTCCCAGTTCGATGCCGAAATTCTGAGTCAGGTTCCTACCGATCAATGCACGAAGGCCCATCTCATAGTCCGTGTGGACATCGTTCAGGTTGATCGTGCCTGTAAGAGTTCGCTGCTGCGTGATTTGAGCGACCGAAAAGGTTTGAAACACCTTTCCGCTCGGCGCTGGGTTGCTCGTCTTCCAGTACAGATATTCGATTCGCCCATAATAAGGATCTGCTTCGGCGGGAGATCCGCTCATCCACGCGAGACCAATTGAACGGCGAGGATCGACAACGACTTCTTCGCTCGTCTCCTCGGTCATCATTGAAGTGGCCGTTTCGGAAGTTTCAGTGATCGTCGCGGGGTCCGCCCCGGTCGCAACCGGAGTTTCTGTTATCGGTGGAGCTAACGGCCTAGGCTCCTCGGTAGGAACGGAACTTTCACCGGAAGCGGAGGTCGGTACTTCCTTTTCAGTCGCGCTGATGGTTTCGGCGACGTCTGATCCCGGTGTCGCTTCGGCTGACAAAGTCTCGTTGTCCGTTGCCGCCGCAGGCTCAGCTTTTGGGATCGACTCTTTCGATCGAGCGACCCAATTGGAAGCCGTCGACTGCGATTGCTTAGACGGTTGAATCGGCGATCCCGCACTGGCATAGGCTGCCAGCACTAGCACCATCGTCCCAATGCCGATGCTTCGCATCCGACTCTCTCCAACCCGATAAACCAAAAACGGTCCGTCCGCTTTTAGCGGTTCCTCGGGTTGTATCGGCGAACTGCCGCACGAAACCCCACATCAAAATCGATACTTCCGGAAAAGTTTACCCAGTCCGGTGCCCATCTCTTGCCTAGATTGCCTGTACTATGAATCTTCGAAAGATGGAGAGAAAGGCCGGTTTGAAACGTTTGTGCGAGACGTCCATAATGATGCGGCCAGCATTCGAGGTTGAAACGGCTCGGGAATCGATCAAATCTTGGGCCCAGAATGACGGGAAAGCCCGAGACTCTTCACGATCAACGGCAAACGGATTGCTGGCACCTCGGGAAGGGGTTGCATGAATAACATGTCCACGGCGGCCCCTGCGACGTCAGTCCGTAAGGACTCTTCCAATCAAATACTCGGAACGCAGCTACTCGCGGATCTCGTCGA
This sequence comes from bacterium, assembly GCA_019748235.1. GTDB lineage: Bacteria > Planctomycetota > Planctomycetia > Kolteriales > Kolteriaceae > JAIEPU01. Next base: position 49,211 of record JAIEPU010000017.1, on the reverse strand, counting down.
GGTCCAGTCCTATTACCGGGAACGACGGCTCACTGGCCAAGATTTGAGCGATGCGGAGCTCCATTTCATCGTCGGACTTGTCCGGTATCTTTTCGCGTCACCCGACGGCCCGATTCTCGAACGTCGCGCCCATGTCATGGTGATCGGGGGGGCAGGGGCGGGAAAGAGCACGACGGCAAACATTGTAGTCGGCGCCTCGATCGCCGAGGCGAATGCTCAAGCGGGATACACGCGCCACCCGACGGCGATCTATCGGCCCATTGAAGGAGAATCGCACGCGGATTGGCCCGACCATCTCGGGCCCCTCAAAAGGCTGGACCGGGTGGAAGCGGGAAACCTCGACGAGGATCGTTACGACATCTCTTCAGTCGTCGGCGAAACGCTCGATCCCAACTTCCTCATTCATCACGTCGTTTGGGATTGTCCCGACCTGACGGCGAAGGATGCGAGCTATTACGAAGCTCGCGTGATCGAGATCGCCTCATTAGCAGACGTTTGTCTCTATGTCGCGTCAGATGAACGCTACAACGACGAACTGCCGACGAATTTCCTTCAGGCCCTTCTGGAAGCCGGGAAGCCGACGATCGTCACGCTGACGAAAATGTCCCCCTACGATGCGGAAGAGCTGGCGAATCTCTTTCGCGAACAGGTTCTTTCGCGACTGAAGAACGCGGATCTGGTGAAGGATGTCTATCCCATCCCGATGCCGCTTCAGGTAAAGGCACAGGAGCTTTGGACGAAAGCCTTCCCCCACGGGAACAGACTTCGGGAAATGATCGATCAAATAACGGGGGACTTGGCGCGCCTGCGCAAGAGTGCCCGTCAACACGCGACTCAATATCTATCTACCCGTCGTGGTCGACTGCTTGATCCTTTGGCAAAAGATGTCGGTGAATGGCGGCTTTGGGTCGAGCAAGTGCGCCGAGCATCGAATACCGCCGTCCAACGATACGAAAGAGAATACCTGAGCCGATCGGTCTTCGACGACTTTCAAGACGCGCGCGATGCGATTCTGGCGGCACTTCCGATCCCTGGACGATACGCCTACGCTTGGGAACTGCTGGAATATCTTCGCGTTCCCTATCGAATGATCAAATCCGCCGCGAGCAAGTACGTCGACCGAAAGACGACAGGAAGCGTCGATGAAGCATTCCTGCTCGATCGCATCCGAGAACAGCTTGTCGATTCCTTGATCGTGACAGTTTCAGGCCGCAGGAGTCGTGGAGGATTCTGGGGTGAGCTCCATCGCTCGCTTTCGAATCCCAAACAATTGAGGATGGATGCCGTCTATGATGACGTCCGAACCAAACAGCTTCGTGATCTAAGAACGCACCAGCGCGACGCCTACGAGCGAATCGACGTCCGATTGAATCGCTCGCCGTCACTCCTTTGGGGCTTGCGGGTCGGCCGGCTTGCCATTGATGCGGTCGCCATCGGTTTAGGCGTTTGGCTTGGATACCAACTTTTTGGAACGAGTCTTTGGATCATCGCTCTCGTCCTGTTATCACTGGGATTGGCGGATGATTTGGTACGAATTCTGTGCGGAGAATATGTTCGCCGTGAGCGCGAAGAACTAATTACCAAGCAAAGAGAGAATGCTCGCGAGCTCTTCCGGGTCGCGTATCTCGATGAAATGAGCAATCTCCCGATCGGCCTAGGGAATCGGCTTCATCGAATGAGTGAAATTCTCGATCGAATTCCGAAATCGATCTCGGCCCTGGCGGAGCGATCCACCGCGGAGGAGCGTGAGTGAGTTCGGCCACCGAACAGGGACTGATCCATCGTGTCCAAGCCATTCGCTTGGCGACGGACGAATTGCGCAAATGGATGCAATCGACGAGCGTCCTTGGCGTTTCCGATGCCGACCGCGATGAGCTTGCAGCGTCGCTTCAAGAGATTGAGATCAATCTCGACAAGCTGGAGGCGGATCCCTCTGTATTGACGGTCGTATTTCTCGGGGGCACGGGCGTTGGCAAATCGACACTTCTCAACGCGCTGGCCGCCGCTCGAATCGCCTCGTCCGGCGTCCGGCGACCGACGACCCAGTTCTCCACCATGTATCACCATGCCGACGTCGATATTACTGCGCTTCCTGAACCATTTCGGGTTTGCCATGCCGCGCCGCACGAGCACCCGGAACTCCGGCAAAAGATTCTGATCGACACGCCCGATGTCGACGGCTCGATCCCGGAACATCACGAGCGGCTGAAGGAAATCCTTCCGGTCGCTGACGCGATTCTCTACATCGGCTCGGCGGAGAAGTATCACGACCGGGCGGTCTGGCAACTCCTCTTGGAACATGCCCCGACGCGCGGTTTCGCATTTGTCCTGAATAAATGGGATCGATGTCTTGCCGGGCGGGACGAAAAGACAGGGCGCGCGCCGGACGAGGATCTTCGCCGAAGCTTGCACGAGGCGGGCTTTCATTCCCCGATCCTTTTCCGCATTTGTGGCAAGCAATGGGAGATCAAACGAGTTGACGGCGTCAGTGAACTGGAACTCATTCCGGATGACTTCCTGCAGCTCGTCCGTTGGCTTGAATCCGGCCTCGACGAACGAACGATTCGAGATATCAAGGCTCGTGGCATCGCTAACGAGCTGGAAAAGATCATCTCGATCGTCAGCCGAATCATTCCTCCCGAATGGGAATCGAAAAAAGAACATCTCGGCGCGACCTGGCGGGAAGCCCTTCGCGCGGGGGTGACGGATCAGGCCACCTTGCTCATCGATTCGACTGATCGCCAATCGAACGATCTGGAACGTCACTTCGGCCGATTGGGTCGCGAGGGAATCGGCGGTCTCTTTGGAATTTATCTGCATCTCGTCGATCGCTTGAAGCATCTTCGCGGCGCGCTCATTCCCATGCCGACCGGAGAAAAGAAGAAGACAGAGATGCAGCGGATTGCCGCTAAATGCGTCGATGGAATTCCTGATGCCGTCCAGAACATCCAGCGCGAGGCGATGCGCGACCGGTTGCTGTCATTGGCCGACCGAGAAGGCTGGTCGATCGACGTTCTCTCGAAAATCCTCGCTGAAGATTCAAGAGAAAGGCCCATCGCGGAGTGGAATGAAGCATCACTCGCTCGCATTCTCACCACAGAACTTCGAACGCTTGAGAAAGACTATGCGGATCCACGTGGATCCAAGCGCGCCATTCATGCCCTCGTCCGACTCCTTTGCACGTGGGCCCCTCTGGGAGTGCTGGCGGCAATCGGCGTGTCACTCCTTTACAGTTTGTTCAGTTTCCAATTCTGGGGAGTCGGCGAGTTCTTCAGCGCCATGTTGCTCTTCGGAATCACCATTGCCGCGCTTCATCTTTTGCTCGTTTGGGTCTTCCCTGTGAAATGGGAGTCGCTACGGGAGAAGTTACGAAGTCGATTAGAGTTCGGACTTCTCGATCAAGTGATGCCTCGTTATTGGGAGGCCCTCGAACGATATACCTCGCACGTCATGAGCGAGCGGAAACTACTGGTGAATGTGCAGAGTGTTTTGAAGACGGCTCATGATCAATTGGAACGAACGACGGGAAACTCCGCTTCCAATCTATTCGCGGAGAAAAGTCATCAAGCGGATCAACCAAGTTCATGACACGTGATGGGTGACGACCATTGGAGTCGTCCAGCCGGCGAGAAATCCATTCCTGAAGATGAATGCGATCGATGCCATTTCAAAACTAGGCCGCCTCGCGGTTCTCTTCCTCTTCTTCATTGAGTTCGGTTGGTTCGTCGGACCACTCGTTCAGCATTTCGGTGATCTCGTCCGCCGTCTCCATGAGGAGGCTACGAAGCATCGGACTCGACACGCGAAACATCAGTTCGGAGAGATCCGCAAGGATACGGTCCGCTTCATCGGTATTGAGAACTTCGTCTCGCCAGAGCCGAATAGATCGGTGGTGCATGAAGTATCCTCGACTTGCCTTGGACTTCATTCATCGGGACGGAGATAGGCGACTCCCGATTTCTGCGGGACATATGCCGAGTCTATTCAGTTGATGCAACCTCATTCCCCGACGAAATAACCTTCCCAGCCGTCGCATTCCCCACATCTTTGCAAACCAAATGATTTTTGAGGAAATCCTTACAGAAAAAGGAGAGATGTAACGGCCATTGCGTCTTCTTTTCACCCCATTTTCGAATCATTCATGACCGTCGAACGTTCACCGGCCGATTCTCCGAAATGTGAAATGGTATAATTTGGCGAAGTGAGAGAATGGAAGCCTTCCGCAGGAGGAAGTTTAAATGCGATTGATACTTCCCCTGACCACGCTCATGCTACTGATCATATTTACACATAATGCCTCAGCCCAGGTATTGCTCATCCAGCAAAACATCAATGGTCGTTTCAACTGTTGGTGGGGAAGCATTGAATATTACGACGCACCCAGTCCCGTCCCACCTCGATATCACGGCCCCAGCATTTACCAAAACTATGGTGTGTCCCGACTCTATGGCCGGCTCGTCGCCATGCCGGGTGGAATGGCACCTCCTGGCCCACAAGCCATCGATCGCTTTACCATCGGACGGGGCGGTCCGACGGGGCAAGTCTCTCGTCCCTTAAGTCCGCCCGTGCGCGCGACCCGATATGCTCATCCCTCGTACCAGAACAACCGACAATCACGGTATGCCCACTACTGACCTCGCTCTCGGCCAATTTGGAGAACTATTTCCCTCTTTGGCGTCCCCATTCGCTCGCGAGGGTTAGACTAAAGGGTGAAGGAGGTGCTCCATGACTCGTCGGGTAGGTGCTGTTCTTATCGTGATGATCATGGGTACGTTCGTCGGCTCCTCTTGGGGACAGGGTTTTTACACACCCCGGCGGCTACCGTACGGCGGTGATTTACCGTTGGAAGTTCGCCCCTACTTTTTCCCTCCAGGACCGGCCGGGCAGCGCGCGCTCCGCGAGTCCTACAACACTCGAACTCGCTACAGTGCCCGACAAGGTGAACCGATCGTATTTTCTACCCCTCGCACTCAAGCGAATTCGGGCGGCTTCGTCCCGGAGCATGGGCGAGTCAGTCGAAAGCAAATCATCGCGGCAGGCGGAAACAGCACTAGTCGATATCGGGCGGCCACGTCGATTAGCAGCATGCGCACCGAGTCGAATATCAGACGCTATTCGAACCGATAATCAAAGTGATTGAATTGACGTCTGACCGAAACAACTTCGTTCTCATTTAAGTTCAGCAAATCCACGTCTCATTTCGATCATCACTCATTCCTCATTCCTACCATTGGTGACGTCCCGCTGTCACACGATAGTTGCTTCTCGCTCCGGCTCGGGCTACCTTGCATTGACATCATGAAAATGCGGGATCGCTTCCCCGCCCTATTTGTCACGCGAGGATGCAATCTTGGCCGTTCGATTACTCCTTTTAGCCTCTCTTGGAATCACGACGCCGATCCTCGCCCAGGCCGTCAGCGAGTTGGCCGGGCACGGAGGAGCAGTTTCCGCAGTGACGTACAGCCCCGACGGATCGCGTGTCGCTAGTTCAAGCTTCGATAAATCGATCAAACTTTGGGACGTTGCCGGAAAGAAGGAACTGCGCACCCTTCCCGGTCATGGTGACATCATCTTGTCACTCGCATACAGCCCGAAGGGGCAGCAGTTACTTTCAGGCGGGCATGACAAGCTGTTGCGTCTCTGGAATCTCGTTACCGATCAGCCAACAAAAGTAATCGGCCCTCTACCGGCCGAACCAGTCGGACTTGTCCTTTCACCCAACGGCCAACACCTAGTCTCCCTCGGCGCGGATGGAATAATCCGCATCGTTGATGCCGCCAACACGCAACCGGTCGGTGAATGGAAGGCGCACGAGGGAGCGGTCGCCGGAGCCGCTTTTGTTCCCGACGGCTCGATTCTTTACTCCATCGGTGCGGACAAACTGCTCAAAGGTTGGAAGTTCCCGACAGGGGAGGCTGTGGGATCGATGGATCTGGGAACCGAACCCGCAACGCATGTGGCCGTTCTGGCCGATGGATCTCAGGCTGTCACAGGCAACAAATCTGGGATGCTGCAAAGCTGGCGGCTTCCGATCGGCGCGACGAAATCACTCGCAGGACATAATGCCGACGTCGTTCAACTTCGAAAGTCTGGAAACAATCTGGTCTCGCTCGGTTCTGACAACACCATTCATGTTCACGATCTTGCGAGTGGTCAAGAGACTCGCGTGATCGCTCATCCCGCCCCTGTCCGAGACTTCGCCCTATCGCCTGCTGATCCGAATCTCCTCCTCACGGCCGGCGAAGACAAGATTCTTCGAGTGTTCAACCTTGCGGACGGCGCCATGATCGCACAGCGGCCTGACCTGGCGGATGTTTCGATCGCCGTCGCATTCACTCCCGACGGAAAGGGAATCGTGACGGGAGAGAATGGCGGGAAAGTGAGATTTCTCACCTATCCGTTCAGCTATGAATTTGATGACCGACCGATGGGGACGCATATCGCCCCGCTCTCCTCAGTGGCGCGCACGGCAAAGAGCGGGTTCCTCCTTACCTCCAGCCAAGACCGGACTGTCCGACTGTGGGATGGAGCCGGCTCCCCTATCCGGGCATTCGCTCTCTTCGCCCCGGTTCGACAAGCGATCATCGCCGAGACAGAAAACAGAATCGCGGCCGTCGGCACCGACAATGTCCTGCGCGTCTGGGACATCGGGGGAGCCGAACAAAAAGTCCTTCCCAATGTCACCGGCGCCATTGCGTTCAGCCCCGATGGGAAATGGCTCGCACTCGGTGGCGCGGACAACAAGGTCCACTTGCAACCCGCGGACTTTTCAGCACCGGAGAAACTCGTCGCCACTCATGGTGGACCGATTCGCTCCCTTCTCTTCCGGCCTGACAGTGCTCAGATCTTCTCGGGCGGAGCCGACAATGCGATCAAGATCGCCGATGTCGCTTCTGGCGCGGAGGTGAAAGCTCTCGCCGGGCACCAGGGGCCGATCAACGCTCTTGCCATTTCCGCGGACGGAAAGACTCTTGCCAGTGGGAGTGACGACAAAATGGTGAAGCTTTGGAACGTTGAGGCAGGAACTCCCTCCGCGAACTTCGCCGAGGCGACCGCGCCGGTTCTCTCGGTCGCGATCACGCCCGATGCGAGCACCATCGCTGCTGGAGCTGCGGACAATCAGGTCCGCATCTATCGGGGAGGCACCCTTCGCGCGGCCGTCCCTTCTCCTGCTCCTGCTGCCACAGCATTCACGACAGACTATCAACACCTCGTGGTCGCGAGCGGCGACAACAATTTGCACCAACTCGCCGAGCGCGAGCCTCGCGTCGTCGGTCAACATGGAGGACCGGTCCGAGCAGTGGGTATCACAAAGGATGGTAAAACCGTCGTCTCGGCAAGTGATGATACGCTCGTTCGAACCTGGGATCTCGCCGCCGCCAAAGGATTACAGGGATTTGCTCATACGAGCCCGGTGAGCCGAATGGCTTTGCATCCGGATGGCGCTCATGTCGTCACGGCGGAGAATAATGGCAAAGTCCGAGTCTGGGAGATCGCGAACGGCAACCCCGGCGCGACCGTTAATTCCACGGCGGGTGTCAATAGCTTGTCACTCAGTGATGACGGCGCGGTCATTCTCTTCACCACGGCGGACGGGGCAATCCACGAACATCAGCTCGATGGAACTCCGTTAGCCACATCGAATCTGCCGGTTGCATCAGCCGCTCTATTCATCGATCCCGCGCGAACACTGGCCGTCGGTGGTAAAGCGAAAGCACTTACCCTCGTACCGGTATCGCTAGCATGGGCGCAAAAGGCTGAAGGAGCGGTCGTCGGTCTCCGCACCATTCCGAGCGGTGTCGTCGTCGCTACCGGCGATGGAAAAGTGACGGCTCGCGCGGCGGCAGTTGGGAAGGCAGGCGTGACCGTGGCAGTCCCCGCACCGACGAGCCTCGCTCCATCGCCTGATGGAAATCGGGTAGCCGTCGGTTCGACCGATCAACATCTCAGGCTTTTTGATTTGACGAATGGAAACCTGATTCAAGACTATCCTCCCACCTCCGCTCCGATCACCAGTGTTTCCTATCGGCGTGATGGACACGCCATCGTCACGACGTCCGCGGATGGCTCCGTCACTTCGTGGTCAATCATGACCGATAAGCCCGGCGTTGCCACGGCGACATTCCCCACCCCCGGACCGGCGTCAGCCTCTGTTTGGCTTGCGGATGAGCGTCAGTGGGCGGTAACGAGTGCGGATAAGGCAATCCGATATTTCGCTCCCCCTCCGCCAGTGCAGGTCGATCTCGCAGGGCACGATGGCGACGTTTTCGGCGTGGCGTTCAGTCCCGATGGGACGAAAGGGGCGAGTTCATCGAACGATCAATCGATCATCGTTTGGAACTTGGCGGATGGCGCGAAACTCGCGCACCTCAAGGGACATATCGGACAGGTCTACGGCGTGGCGTTCCATCCGCAGGCTCCGCTCCTCGCGTCCTGCGGTGCGGACAAAACCGTCATTCTTTGGAATCTGGCGGACGGAAAGGAAGTTCGTCGAATCACCGGCTCCGCCGAGCCTCTCTATCAGGTCACGTTTACTCCAGACGGCAAACAGCTCATTGGAGTAGGCGTCGACCGCAAGTTTCATCTTTGGGATGTCGATACCGGCAGCGAAGTCAAAACCCTCGACGGACAGCCGGACGAGATCTACGGGCTTGCGATTCGGCCCGACGGGAAACGGCTCGCCACGTCGGGATATGGCGGGAACGTGGTCGTCTGGAATCTTGAATCGGGCCAGCAAGTCTTCAGCCACAAACTAGCCGAGCCTGCCTACAGCGTCTCTTATCGACCGGACGGCGCTCAAGTCGCCGTTGGCTCCGCCGACAAGAAGGTCTATCTGATCGACCTACCCGATGCCGCCAAATAGCAAAGCGACCAGTGACATCCTCACGTCACCGGTCGCCTGAGTTGCTTCTGCTATCAATGAAGCTTCTGTTACGACACTTTCTTGAGCTTCGTGATTCGGCCAGCGTCGACCCATTCCACGACGAAGATGTTCCCATCTTTATCGAAGCAGGCGTCGTGCGGATGGACGAACTTTCCCGGCTTCCATCGTGCAGGATTGCCGCGAACCTTGAAACCGTCGAGGACTTCTGCTCGCCAGACTGGATCGTCACCTAAGTGGATGATCGGCTTGTTTTCCTTGTCGAAGAGAGAGACGCGAGCATGAAGGTCCGGCACCAACAAGATGTCACCCATGATGTCGAAGTGCGCGGGATACAACAGTCCCTCCACAAAGCCGATGTGCTTGCCATCGAGCGTGAAGTATTGCAGCCGAGCATTCGCCCGATCCGCAACAACAAGTGAGGGCTCGCGTCCCGGCCGGTTATCGAGCCAGATGCCGTGCGGCGTCTGCATCTTGCCCGGTTCCTTACCGGCGCCTCCCCACGTCCTTACCCACTTGGCGTCTTTGTCATACTGGTGGATGTAGCTCGAACCATACCCGTCGGCGATGTAGAAACCTCCGTCCGGGGCAAACGCAACATTCGTCGGGCGGTAACCGCTAGCATCCTTGTAGACGCCCGGCTCTGGAGGATAAGCGAGCTTCCAAACGACTTCGCCGGTCTTCGTCGTCTTCACGACCTGACGATTGTGAGTGTCGGAGAGATAGAGAAATTCCTCGCCGCCGTCATTGCGAATGTCGATCCCGTGTCCGCCGCCGTGATACTCCTTGCCGAAGGAACGAACGGCTTTTCCCTCCGGATCGAAAACGACAATGGTATCCATCGGAACGGGACCGCCGGATTGATGCTTGACATAGATCAAGCCGTCGCTGTCGATCGTCACCCCGTGCGTGTTCAGCCATTTGACCGAAGCGGGAGGTGTCCCCCATCCATGCTGGCATTCGTATCGATGTTCCCCGTCGCCAATGACCGGGCGTGCGTCATCCGTCTTGTCGGCCGCATGAACGTAAGGACCTGCTGATACCGCCGCCACGCCGGCTGCTAAGGTGGCCATCGCCTCACGGCGGGTCAGATGACCTGATTCTGGATGTGATGATTCGGACATTTCCTACCCCCTCTCTGGTTTGGAGAGATCCAGTCTAAGGGGGGCTGGAGCGGGAAATCAACTAAGTGAATGATGGAAGTGCCAGGTCGTTCGAAGGCGGATCGTCACGCATCTCTTCGTGGGACCAATACCCGACGAAGTAAATCGAGTGGTCGCTCGGACTGTATCGCCCGTTTGAGGGCACCCTGAAATCCCTTTTGGATTCCATCTTCCCGGCCCGCCTCGTAGCCCAGGGAATAGGCCAACGCAAAGACGGCGATCGACGAGATTGACCAAAGAATCGGATAGAGCATGAACAGGCTCCTTCGCACGGCAGATGACGAGGTAGGTTTTCCTGAGGAATTCAGCGGCCCTGCAGTTGGTCCGCTGAACCATAGCATGCGTCAAGATGAGCGGACGCCGTGGGGGTCGGCGGCACCCTAATTTATCGCTTTGGGAATCGCTTTGCCGAAGTCCGCGGCGCGGCCAAAATAAAACGGACGCAATCGCGAACCCTACCAGGACCTAATCGCCTGATGCTCCGTCGAGAACCTGATCGACCGGCACTTGATGAGGATATGATGAGCAAAACACCCGCCGAGAAATTGGCAAAAGCACGGAACAAGGCCGCTAAACTGGGTGTTCCCGTGACTCGCCGGCATATTTTTCTCTGCGCCGATCCTTCCAAACCGGAGTGCTGTTCCTCAAAGCGGAGCATCGAGGCTTGGGAATATCTGAAATCGCGACTGAAGGAACTAGATCTTTGCGAGCAAGGCGGAATTTACCGCACCAAGGCGAATTGCTTGCGCGTTTGCACGGCCGGTCCGGTCGCGGTCGTATATCCCGAAGGAGCTTGGTACGGGCTCTGCGATCCTCCTGTCCTGGAGCGGATCATCCAGGAGCATCTCATCGGAGGGCAAGTGGTCCAGGAGTATTTGATCGATCAGAAACGACTTGAAGACAATAGCGAACCGATCGAGGTGACTCAGATCACCACTGATGAGCCCATCATCCTCCCCCCCGAAGATTGACATTCCGAGGTCACTACCGAACAGGGTCGAGACAACCCAGTCCGTCAACCAACGATCGACTGACACGGTAATGTCACAGATCAACGAGGTTCACTGCGCCGGTCGGATGTAAATCGGATTGGAAAGGATCCAGGGCCGTTCCTCATCGCCAATTTGAAGCCAGTACTCCACCCGGTAAACGCCAGGTTCCTTGACATCGAACGATAACTCGCGAGCTTTCGCCTCCTGGACGAGTTCACCGTTTCGAATGAGCCGAATCTTTGCTTCGAGCGGCGCGATCGTGAACAGCTTCAGCCCCTCTTGGAACTTGATCTTCGAGCCGATCGGCCATTTTTCCTCTCCCTTGGTCGCCTGAAAAATAAAGCCGGTCGGATCACACAGCCAATCGAAGGCAACGTATGCGCGCCCCGCTTCAAGTGCTTCCCACACATGCTCGCGATCAAATCCATTCATGAGAAGATGTGTGCTGACGTGATGGAACGAGCGGTCGTACGGATCGAGATCAAGCTTCATGATCACGTCGCCCGGTTTCGACTTTCCAGCGATGGGAGCAAGGAACGGCAGTTTGGAGATCGACAGTTCTGCCTTCTTATCCCCCAAAAGATCTTCGAGGATGATCAGATCCTTTTCACCACGGATGATCTTCATGCCGATGTTGTGATGAGAATCATCCCCCGCGACGCCGGTATGGGGGAACTTCTGGCAGAGCTCGTCGTACCGCTTGAGATAGTCCTTCGGATAGTCAAGGAGCGCGCCGTAGAGTTCTTGCGGATACTGCTCAATCAAAGGTCGCAATTGCAGCCAGAAGAGAGGATTCACCATGCCAAGAAAGAGTCGTGATTCTTCCTTTGCATCGGCGTGGGTATTGTACATCTCGGTGCCGGTGATCCCTGGAATCTCCCAATCCATCCGCTCTTCGAGATGACAGATGAACGCCAGACCTCCGGTTCTTTTGATCATATCGGACTGTTCTTGCGGCCCGGAAAACGTGAGGCCCTTCAAGCTCTTGAGTGGATAGGCGAGCATGCCGTGAAGTTCCGCGCCCGGCACGAGCAGAACGCCGTCTTTCAATCCTTGATGACCGTCGGTGACGAAGTCATAGTGATCGGCCGGATGCTCGGTGAACATGATCACCCGCACCCCCGCTTTATGAGCTCCCTCGATAATTTCTTCGATCGTACTTCGGCTGTCATGTGACCACTTGGAATGGCAATGCAGAATCGCGCGGACGTCATCGTAACCCGTCTTTTGTTCGACCGGTTGTCTTGCCGCGTTATTCGCTTCGATCGATTCATGAACTCCCTTGAGCTTGACAGCGGTCATACGAGCAACGGCATCCGCCTCTAGTCGAGACACGACGAGGAGAACCGACAGACCCAACCCAGCAATGAATAGACGTGACATGACGACCCCAATAGCTAAAGACATTCCAAAGCGGCTGCAGCGTCCAAACGACGTTCAAAACTTGCGAAACAATGGCGTTAGCCGCTACAGAGAATGTCGATCCGCTGTAATGAGTTCTCGTCGCGCGGCGTCGCAACGAACTTAAACTAAATACTCTACGCAAGCGGGACGAGATTCCCGTTATTCCGGCTATTTGGCCCCTCGAATCGCGGAATCGAGATCTTCCTTCAAATCCTCGACGTCCTCGAGCCCGACGCTCAGGCGGATGAGGCTGTCAGAGATGCCGTGCTTCTTGCGATCCTCCGGAGCGTAGCTGGCGTGTGACATGGCCGCCGGCTGCTCAATAAGAGATTCCACCGCGCCAAGGCTCACCGCGAGCTGAAAGAGTCGCGTATCACTGACGATTCGCTTGGTCATTTCGAAGTCTCCATCGACTTCGAAGCTGAGCATCCCGCCGAAACCCCCTTGCATCTGGCGAGCAGCGATGTCGTGCTGGGGATGTTCCGCCAAACCGGGATAATGAACCGCTCGAACCATGGGATGCTTCTTGAGGAATTCCGCGATGGCGAGAGCCGATCGAGAGTGCTCGCGCACGCGCAGATCAAGTGTCTTCAATCCGCGAGAAGAGAGAAACGCGTCGAGCGGACTCATGACCCCACCGGTCGCGTTCTGAATGAAATAGAGCTTTTCATGAAGTGCTGAGTCCTTGGTCACGATCACGCCGCCGAGCACATCGGAATGGCCGCCGATATATTTCGTGGCCGAGTGAACGACGACATCGGCCCCAAGAAGCAGCGGCTGCGTGATCGCTGGCGTGGCGAATGTATTGTCGACTCCCACGAGCGCGCCATGTTCGTGAGCGACTTTCGCGCAGGCGGCGATGTCGGTAATCGACAGGCGAGGATTCCCCGGACTTTCGAGCCAAACAAGCTTGGTCTTTGGGGTGATCGCCTCGACAATCGCCTCGGTGCGAGTTGTATCAACAAGGGTCACTTCAATGCCGAACCGACTCGTGACCTTGTGCAGCAGGCGATAAGTCCCTCCGTAGATATCCGAACCGGCGACGACATGATCACCGGGGTTGAGCATCATGACCGTGCCATGGATGGCGGCCATACCCGAACCGAACGCGAGCCCACCAACACCACCTTCAAGATTCGCGATCGTCTCTTCAAACCGGGCTCTCGTCGGATTCCCGCTCCGGCTGTAATCGAATCGCCCCCATTCACCCGGCCCCGGCTGCACGAAGGTTGACGAAAGGTGAATCGGCGGAACGACCGCGCCAGTTTCGAGGTCTCGTTCATTGCCGATGTGAATCGCGCGTGTTCTAAATCGCACCACATTTCCCCTGAACTGGCTTCCCATCACTCGGCAAGAAAAGATCCGGTCTCGTTATTATCGCAAGCGAAACATCGATCGTGAATGAGGCGAGTGAAAGTGGATCGAATCGACAATTCCCGCCAAGAAGAATGCGGGCCATGGCGTTAGATCGTCAAGCCGCTCAGTCGTTTTCATGAATTCGAGAGGATCACCGCTTCAAACGCTGGCTCGGACCGAAGCGGGAATCTCCACTTGCGCGAGTGCCTGCTCAAAGTCCGCGATGAGGTCGCTGGTATCCTCGATGCCGAGCGCCACTCGGATCATCGTGTCTTCGATGCCGACCGCTTTTCGCTGCTCCGGCGTCATGCTGAAGTAGCTCATGTAAAGCGGCTGTTCGATCAGCGACTCAACTCCTCCAAGAGAGGGGCCGATTTTCGGGATGCGGACACTGCTGACCAGCTGACTGGCGGTGCCGGCGTCGCCATGGACGGTGAACGTGAGAAGCCCGCCGAAACCCCGCAATTGGGTCCGTGCGACTTCGTAGTCCCGGTGGCTGGTTAATCCAGGATACCAGACTCTATCAACCTTGGGATGCTCCTCGAGAAACTCCGCTAAGGCGAGGCCATTCTTATTTTGCTGCTCCATCCGAAGGGCGAGGGTTTTGAGCCCTCGCTGCAGCAGGTAACAATTGTGGGGTGAGTTGATCCCGCCGATGATTCCACGAAGGTACCGGACCTCTTCCATCTGCTTCGCGGACCCGATGACCACTCCCGCCAAGAGGTCGTTGTGGCCACCGAGATACTTCGTCGCCGAATGCAAGACGTAATCGATGCCGTAAGAAAGCGGCCGGAGGTTATAGGGAGTCGCTAGGGTCGCATCGATCAACGTCTCGATGCCATTTTCCCGGCCAATGGCGGCGAATCGCTCCACGTCGATCACGGACAAGTGCGGGTTCGTCGGGCACTCGGCAACCAGCATCTTCGTCTTGGGAGTGATCGCTCGCTCGAACGCTTCAAAGTCACCGGTTTTCACTTGGTGGGTGATGACGCCAAACTTCGCGAGATGCCGCGAACAGAATTCACGGCTCCGGTGATAGCACTCGTCGAAGAAGACGATCTCGTCACCCGCCCTGAGCTTCGCCAGAAGGAGGGTGCTCAGCCCGGCCATTCCGCTGGCGAAGAGAACCGCTGACTCCCCCCCCTCGAGCTCCGCGAGCTTCTGCTCGACGACTTGCTCGCTGGGATTGCTGTACCGGCCGTACTCGTGACGAGAAGCATTGCTCGTGACGAAGTCGATGACCTCGTCATTGTCCCGAAAGGTGAACGTGGAACTGGCATAAATGGCATCGGTGATCGCGTTCTGGGCCTTCTGCCGAGACTCACCTGCGTGGACGCAATTTGTGGAAGGGCCCGTTTCGCGACCCGATTCGTGATTACCCGACGTCAACGAGGTCTCCTCGGCTGAAATTGGCCATGTGAGAGGGACAGCTTCGTGAAGGTTCCACTTCGAACCCGATCTCTTACCGCTCGCGGGGCACTCTTGGATTCTCGATTGCCGCGCGAAGCCGAATAGACCGGAGGCAATTGTATTTCATTTCGACAGGGAGGAATCTTGCCCCGTGCCACCATCCGGCGCGAGCCTGGAACCTCGCGCCGTCCCCACGATTCTAGTTGTTAAGGGATGTGGGATCAACGAATACTGAATCATCATAATGGGTTGTGGCGGGAATATTCTCCCGCAACTCCTTAAACCCGCTAATCTCGGGAAAGTCGTGAGGTCCGTTCTCGGTCCGAGAAACCAGTCGCCTCGGGCGCGCTATAATCAAAAATGAAGAGCAACTCAAAGAGACCACCCATGACAATATCTCACGCGTCATCCCCCTTGAAAGTCGCTTATCTGACGGCGGGGGCGGCTGGGATGTTTTGCGGCAGTTGCATGCGGGACAACACGCTCGCGGCCGCTCTCACCAAGCTCGACGTCGATATTCAGCTCATTCCCACCTACACCCCGATCCGGACGGATGAGGAAAGCGTCGCCATCGACAAGGTCTTCTTTGGCGGAATCAACGTCTACCTTCAAAGCAAGTCATCCTTCTTCCGACTCCTTCCCCGCTGGCTCGACCGCGTGCTCGATCGACCTTCACTGATCAATTGGCTCGCCTCTCGCGGTATGGAAACAAGTGCGCGCGAACTGGGAGAGCTAACCGTCACCATGCTCAAAGGAGAGCACGGGAACGTTCGGAAAGAGGTGTTCCGACTCGTCGACTGGCTGAAGCGTGAAGCGAAGCCGGACCTCGTGAACCTCTCGAACATTCTTATCGGGGGTTGCATTCCCACCATCAAGCGGGAACTCGGCGTCCCGGTGGTCGTCACCTTGCAAGGAGATGATCTCTTCCTGCTCGACCTTGAAGAGCCGTACAAATCACAAGCGATCGCGGAGATCCGCCGCATCGCCAGGGATGTTGACGCATTCATCGTCTTTTCAAAATACTACGCAGATTTCATGGGGGAATTGCTCGGACTCGATCCAAGCAAGATTCATGTCGTGCCGATGGGAATTCGGATTGAAGATTTCTCCGTCGCGCCAAGACGCCCCGCCGGCAGGCCTCTTCGCATTGGCTATTTCGCCCGGATTTGTCCAGCCAAGGGTTTCCACCACGTTATCGACGCCTTCGCGAAGCTCCGAACGATGCCGGGAACAGAACAAACCGAACTTCATGCGGCCGGTTGGCTTGGAGAGGGAGACAAACGATTCTTTGACGAACAGATCGGGAAGATCGAACGGCTCGGCCTCATCAATGCGTTCCAATATCGAGGGGTCGTCGACAGAGACGAGAAGATCCGATTCATGCACGATATTGACGTACTAAGCGTGCCGACGACCTATCGTGAGCCGAAAGGTCTTTTCGTCCTGGAAGCATTGGCGAGCGGCGTCCCCGTCGTTCAGCCGGATCACGGAGCATTCCCAGAACTTCTAGCTCAGACGGGAGGGGGCAAACTTCACCGCGCGAATGATCCCCAGCATTTGGCGGAGACGCTTCACCACTTGCTCATCAATCATCATCACCGCCATGACCTCGGGCTAGCGGGACGAAGCAGCATCGAAGAACGGTTTAATGATCAGGTCATGGCGAAACGAACGCTTGAAGTTTGGACACACGTTTTGAGAGCAAGGGAGCTCGATCGTCGAAAGCCGTCAATGACGACATGACAGCGGACGGATTCACCTCCTTGATCGCGACCTCACGCTCACGAATTCGCCGGGTGGAGATGGCTTTTCTTCCGCGTCGCACAAACATCCACGATCTTTCCACTATCGGTGAGTGCAACGTGGAAACGATCGTCTCCTTCGATCCGGTGTAACGAGAGGTGGTACGCCTCGTGAGTGACCGCGAGATAGGGACGCTCCTTCGGTGACTTCGGTGTTCGAATCTTGCCCCAGGAACCATCCCCCAGATAAAGAATCCCTTTCGAATCGACTCGTCCGTCAATGAGTGGGTGCGTCCGCTTAAACGTGTGATCGTGGTGTTCGAAGACGGCATCCACATTATGACGCTCAAAGAGCGGCACCCAATGCTTACGGCTCGCGGCACCGGTCCCCGCTTCATCGTCCTCGAGATCGATCGGCCGGAACGACGGATAAGAGGGGACGTGATAGAAGACAAAGATGTTCGGACACTCCTGCCGATCTTTCAGCGTCTTCGCCAGCCAAGCGGTCTGCTCCCCTTCGATCGGAGTCGTGTGATTGGAGTCGAGGAAGATGAGCGTCATGTAGTCGCCGAAATCGAGCGACGCGTAGCCTGTCTCCTTGAACAACCCGTCAAAGATTGAGTAGAAGAAGGGAGCCTCTTTGCGTGTCTGCCGATAGCCTCCGCGAACTTCATGATTCCCCAGACAGCCGAGGAGTGGAATCAACCGTCCCTTTTCATCGATGAGCTGGGTCGAATAATTCTTCAAGAACTGAAGAAAGATCGGCGCGAATGTTCCGTTCTCATAGGCGAGGTCTCCCCCTAGAAACACGAAGCTCGGCGACTGCTTGGCCGCCACTTGGTTCGTGTGCTGAGCTTCTTCACCTACCCCCGCGTCCCCTCCCGAGATGAACTCGATTGTGTTCGTCGCCTTGTTCGGCATGGTGCGAAACTTCTTCTCAGCCGAATCAAGTCCGATTCGAAATCGATAGTCGGTCCCCGGTTCCAGTCCGGTGAGTTCCGTCCGAAAAATGAAATGCTTGAGCATCGGGAATGGACGAGATGAGGCGATCGCTTGCTTCCATTCCATTGATCCTTCCTTGGAATACCAAACGGGCCGTTTCTCTCCCTCCTCTTTCGAACTGACCCATTGCACCGTCATCGTCGTCGTCGGATCACCTTGCCAGGTGAGAAAAGTCGCGAGCGGCTCAAACGAAGCCTT
This sequence comes from bacterium, assembly GCA_019748235.1. Taxonomy (GTDB): domain Bacteria; phylum Planctomycetota; class Planctomycetia; order Kolteriales; family Kolteriaceae; genus JAIEPU01. The sequence goes on along the minus strand of JAIEPU010000017.1, from coordinate 31,063 downwards.
CGGTGTGAAGACGGGCGCGTCATCTCCGAATGCAGGGAGAGCATAGCCGGCCCCCAATAAAGCGGCGGCTGACTGAAGGAATTGACGACGATCGAACGAAACCATGTTCTTGCCTCAGTGGGTCAGTGAATGAATCGGGGAGGATTCAAAACAGCGTGTCATGGGACGAAGGAGACCGCCAAAAGGGACTTCGATCGTCCCCCTTAGAATGGAAGAGCGCGCCGTGGCTGTCAATAGACGGTGTCTGCATGAACTGCTTACAAACGTCAACTAAATGTCAATCAAATCGAATCTTCGTCAGATCGACATTTCCCCCACCGATATGGATTCCAACTCGCTTGCCGGGAAAGGAAATCCGATTCGCAACCAATGCGGCCAGCGGAACAGCCGAGGAAGGCTCGACCAGGATTTTCATCCGCTCGAGGATCGTCCGCATCGTCGGAACGAGAAGTTCCTCTGGAGCCGTGACGATGTCATCGACTAGTTCTTGAATGATGGGAAACGTCAATTCGCCAACATCCGTCTTGAGTCCGTCGGCAATCGTGTTCGTCGATTCATTTCCAACGATGTGCCCCGCTTCGAGACTTCGCTTGGCGTCATCAACTCGCTCGGGCTCCACTCCAATCACTCGAAGAGATGGCTTGATTCCCTTCGCCGCGATCAGCGTTCCCGCAAGCAGTCCACCTCCACCGACCGGCGTGAGAAGCACATCCAAATCCGGCACTTCTTCGAGTAACTCGATGACCGCCGTCCCCTGCCCCGCCATGACATCATAGTGGTCGTAGGGATGGATGAAGGTCGCTCCTGTTTGTTCCATCACGCGATCGGCCGTTGCGGCGCGGTCCGCCACGTTCGGCTTACAAAATGTGATCTGTCCACCATAACCCCGCACCGCGTCGACCTTCACCAGGGGCGCGTCCTCCGGCATGACGATGTACGAGGGGATGTTTCTCCACCGGGCGGCAAGTGCGAGGGCCTGAGCATGATTTCCCGAGGAATGAGTCACGACACCCCGTGCCGCCTCTTCCTCAGAGAGCTTAAAGACGGCATTCGTCGCGCCGCGGATCTTGAACGCCCCGATCTTCTGCAGATTGTCGCATTTAAAGTAAAGGGAAGAGTCCACCATCGCATCGATCGATGAGCAGGTCATCACCGGCGTTCGATGAATGTAGGGCTTGATTCGTTCATGCGCTTCACGAATCGTCTGGAGTGTCGGGCGACCCGTCCCAAGTGCACTAATCATTGCTCGAATCCTTTCCTCGGAGAGCTATTGATTTATACGCACGACACGCCTTTGCCGGGGAGAAGTCTCGATCGCCTGGATTCAGAAGTCATCTTGATAACGACATTTCTGGCGGAGTTGCTCTCAAAAAGTCACGCATTCGCCAACGTCTTGTTAGAGGAAGACGCGAACACGACGGCGTCACGCCACCATAGGTAGATGAAAATCGGCGCGATCATCAGGGCGCTCCACTGATAAAAGGTTAGCCCCAGCGCAATCAACGGTTCCGGACGAATGAACTCCGTGACGAAACGAAAGCCCAGATAGAGAAGGATGTAAAGCTTGATGAGCTGACCCTGGAGCATTTTTTCGCGAGCAAGGAATTCTAGGAAGATTGCACACGAGAGGTGAAACAACGTCTCGTAGACCTGTGTCGGATGACGAGCGACACCATCTCCAAAATCAACTCCCCAAGGGAGCGATGTGGGCGTTCCGTAACAACATCCCGCCGCCAAACAGGACAGCCGTCCGATGCCGACCGCCACAGCGATCGGCACAGCGAAACTGTCGCCTGTTTTGACACGAACTCCATTCAGCCATTTCGCAATCTCAACCCCAAAATATCCTCCGACCAAACCGAACAGAATTGTCTTTCCATTGTCGAACCAGACGCGCGAAAAGAGCCCTTCCCCAGACGCGAGAACAAAGGGAAGCTTCGCCCCAAGCATCGCCCCGATGAATGCCCCCAATCCGATGGCTCGTCGCTGGCTCTGACTAAGTCCAAGCGACGATTGGCGACCGCGGCCCAAAAGGTACGCCGAGACAACGGCGCCGAACATGATCAATGCATAGAGAACGGGATGATTCATCCAGGTGAGCCGTTCAACACGGGAAGCAACGTCGACAGGCTTGGCTTGTTGACCATGTCATGAAGAGGGGGAAGTGGGACATGCCCTGGTCGATAGAGGACGTTGTACGCGCAGAACGGAATGACGTGTCCGCTCGGCAGGACGAAATGCGTGCAGCATTTCATCAGCCGGCGTACGTCGAAGTTGTACGCGTCGAGAAATGAGTTGATCGTGATTCGAAAGACATCTTCCGAGCGAAGCTCTTCGTGGACCGCCTTATCGAAAAACTCTTGCGCCGAAGTAGAGGACGCGGAATCGGTCGGCGAAATCTGGAACACATTTGGCGATGAGGGTGTGGGATCGCACTTCCCGCCAGCGCAACAACCTTGCGAGCCGAGATACTCTTCGATCAACGCCCTGGCGCGGGCACGGGTAAACGTGATTCCATTAGCCAGGAGACCAAGATTGTTCTTTCCGTCGATGAATCGGGCCAAGGGCTCAATCTTCCCTCCGGCCCGATACGCATAAGCAATCTGATGGCAGTTCGGATGCGCGCAGGGAAGAGGCATGAAATCCGACGCCGTGAAAACTCCTTCCGTCTGTTCTTCGATGGCGGCGATGACGTCGGGATACGTGATCCGAGATTCCAGCACCTCTGGGGTGACGTGTCGTCCGCTGTATGTCGCTGGCTGGAAGCTGATGCCGGTGATCCATGATCGCTCCATACCGAATCGAACGATGTCACCGATTTGATCGTCATTCACGCCCGGCTGAAGTGTCGCGACGAGCGTCGTTTGAATTCCGGCCGCACCCAGTGCTTCAATGGCGCGGAGTTTGATATCGACCAAATTCTCCCCACGAAGATCACGGCTACTTCTCTCTGAAAATCCGTCGAACTGGAAGTAGACCATCAATCGATGGCGGCGATCCTCAAGGAAACGAAGCAAACGGGAGTCATGCGCTAAACGAATGCCGTTCGTATTGATCATGACATAGTCGATCGGCTGATCGCAGGCGTACTCGACGATTCTTTCGAACTCGGGATGAATGGTGGGCTCTCCTCCCGAAAGCTGCAAGATTTCGGGGCGACCCTCGACGGCGACCAATCGGTCGATCGCCGACCGGCACTCGTCAAATGTGAGATGCGTTCCACCAGGACCGCTGTTCGCATAGCACATCGGACAGCTTAGGTTGCAAGACGAAGTGATTTCGACAATGCCGATGCAGGTATGTTGCTCATGATCCGAGCACAGACCGCAATCGAAGGGGCAACCTTTCTTGGGTTCGACACCGAATCGGGGGGGAATCTTCGCGGGAAGACTGAACTCCATCAGATCGTACTGCTTCACATCAGAACAAACGAAATCCTCGCGAAGGCCGTGAGTCGAACAACGCTTTCGAAAGTAGACTCGGCCGTTGCGCTCGACGATCTTCGCCGATACTTTCTCTAAACACTCTGGACATAGGCTTTCGGTGGTTCCGAGCAACCGATAATCGCGCAGCTCCATCAGGAACAACCTTTCCAAGGGACGATAAGTCTCAATCCTTCGGCCAGAATCGTCTGACCACGAAGACGAATGCGGTCAATCCCCCCACGAATCCAAACCCAATGGCCATGTAGAGAAAGACTTGCTCGGGGGCATTCATCGCCAAAAACGCGAACCCGGTGCCGGAACAACAGCAGACGAATCCAATACCGAAGGCCACCAGCCCGAGAACCAGGGTGATCCCCCGTAGAAACCAAAGAGAGATTCGATCTCTCACCGTGTCTCGTGGGGAATCGTTTCGGATATTCATTCTGCTCATCCGATTCTAAATCGAAGCTTACCCATTTCGGAGACGTCTTCACTCCGTTGCTGAAATCTAACCGAAGTGAACGAAATTCGGCGAGGCCGATCTTAATCTGCGGAATTATTATTTGAAATCGGTCAGTTGCCTTGGCGTGCGCGCGGTGCGCACGGCATTGAGAACAGCGAAGACATCGATCACCTCTTGCGTAATTGCGCCGGCGACAGGAGCTAGAAGGCCGACGCTCGCGAGTCCCATTCCCACTACGCTGAGCGCCATCCCTCCGATCGCGCTCTCCAATGCGATCCGCCGCATCCGCTCGCTGATGTGAAGGAACTCATCAACCTTTTCGAGCGAGCTATCCATGATGACGACATCGGCCGCTTCCGAGGTGATGTCGCTGTTTTGGCCGATCGCAATACCGACCGTCGCCGAAAGGAGCGCGGGCGCATCGTTGATTCCATCCCCCACGTAAAGCGTTTTTGCGTTCGCTGTCGCCGACCGGACAAGCTCGACTTTTTCCTCGGGAGATTTGCTGGCGTAGACCTCCTTGATACCGACTTGATCGGCCAGGTAGCGAACCTCTGACTCCCGATCGCCGGAAATGATCATCTCTCTTTCGATGTTGTGACTCGGTTTTAGATGGCGGATGAAGGAAACTCCTTCCGCGCGAGGGGCATCCCGGAATCGGTAGAGGGCGGCGTACTCGCCATCAATGAGGATGACGCATTCGAGTCCGCCGCCACTCGCGGGAATTCTCTCGTATCCTGGCACCTGTCGCTGGGTCAATCTCTTTCGTCCGGTTACTTCCACCACACGTCCTTCGACTTCTCCTTGAAGTCCAGCTCCCGGAGGTTCGCTGATAGAACTCGCCGTTTTCAGGATGACGTGCGAATCCTCAGCCGCTTGATGAATCGCCGTCGCTAAAGGATGCTTGGAATACCTCTCGACGCTTGCCACCAGCGCGAGAACTTCGTGAGCCTCCCTTCCAGGCGCGACGATCTGATCAATCAATTTCGGTCGTCCATAGGTCAACGTCCCCGTCTTATCGAAGATCGCTGTTCGACACGTGCTGATCTGCTCGAGGACAGCCGGATTTTTGATGATGATGCCTCGCCGGGCAGAAAGAGATATCGCGCTGATGATCGCGACCGGGATGGCAATGAGAAGTGGACAAGGGGTTGCGACGACGAGAACTGCCAGAAATCGGTACGCCTCTCCGCTGACTCCCCATGCGACGAACGCAATGAATAGAGCGACCGGCGTATAAAACGCCCCAAGTTGGTCCCCCAGCCGACGCATATGGGGCCGGTTTTGCTCAGCTGACTGCATCACCTTCATGATCTTCGCATATCGTGAGTCAGCGGCGGGACGTGTCGTTCGAACCGTGACCGCCGTCTCTCCATTAATCGCGCCCGAGATCACTTCCGAGCCGGGGGTCTTCATCATCATGAAGGGTTCGCCGGTGAGAAAAGACTCATCCATGACCCCGTGCCCTTCCACGACCACGCCGTCCGCGGGGCAAATATCGTGAGGGAATAAAACAACCAAATCCCCCGGCACGATCCGGTCGAGAGGGATGTCGACGATCGAATCTCCCTCTTTCCGGTGAGCCACGGAGGGAAGCCGTTTCGCGAGCGCGCGTAGCACAGACGAAGCGCTCCGGACCGCATACTGTTCGAGGGCTTCCCCGCCGGAAAGCATGAGGACGACGATCGTTCCCGCCAGGTATTCTCCAAGGAGCACCGCCGTGATAATGGAAATCCCGGCGAGCAGATCCGAACCGAATTCGAACGAGACGACCTTCATCAGCAATCCAAAGACGAGTGGAATTCCTCCGAACAAAAGCGCTATCCAGAGCGGGAGGAGCGACGCCGTTTCGCCCGCGGGGACCATGAATCGGAGAACGAGATGTGTGGCAATGGCGAGCGTAGCCACGAAAGCGATGATCAGGTTGCCGCGATCATTCCAGATTTTGACGATGCTTGAACTGCTGGTGGTCGGCATCAAGTCGTCCTAGTTCATTCAAAAGTGAAAAGCGTTCGTCGCAAGGATCAGGTCGTTAATCCCGTCGGCCATGAAACAGTTCGATGGTCCCGCACACGGTGGAATACGTGTGAGTTGACCGAACATCACTGAGTCCCGCATCCATCATCAGTATCGGAAGTTGTCCCAGATAATTGGCCTCTGTCCGATCGAATCCATCGAGAATTCGGACCGAGAGAAATGCCCCTCGCATCAACCATGATCGCGGCATGCCGAAGTCGGCGATATGAATTTCTCCTCCGGGCCTGAGGACTTCCACGAATTGCCGTAGCGCCGAACGCTTCTCGTCGGTCGTCAGGTGATGAAGGACCAGGCTCGACACGACATGATCCACACTTCCTCGCTCCAGGACTTGCTCCCGAAGCGTCCCTTGTCGCCAATCGATGTCGATTCGTTTCGATGCCGCTTTCGACCGGGCCAAATCGAGGATTCGCTGATCGACATCGATGCCGATGATGCGGGCGGAGGGAACCCGTTCTTTAATTCGAATCGTCAACGAGCCCGTGCCGCACCCGAAGTCGAGGACTCGTTGGCCGGGGTGAATGTCCGCTTCTGCGAGAAGCTGCTCCTTGAACAACCGGTCATTGATCGAATAGCCGACGATCGAGTCGTAATAGCGGGTAAGCCATGAAAACCGAAGAGCGGCACGATATGACTTTCTCGCTTCCCCCATCGAAATCCGCCCCCATTCGATGCCAAACAGATCCCATCGTACGGACGTGCGAGAGTTTTGAGTGGAGGTGTGACAATAGGTCTTGGCGTGGAAACCGGCTGAAACCGGACTCGCTAGTCCTACAATTGTGCTCGAATATAATGAACAAAAGAGCAGAGTTTGATGCGAAGTGCTTCTCCTCAGTCGCAAATGCCGATCAAATCATTCTTTAAGTCGCTATTTTTCGCGGATTCACGCACTGGATTAGGCAAATCAGCCGTTAATTACTACAGTTGAACGCGTATGTATCACTCTTCACGTCAATGAGGCTTGGCCAAATGGAATCCCGGTACTTGAGCACTGCTGACGCGTCGCGCGCGCTCGGCGTGAGCGTGAGTACCGTGAAGCGCTGGGTCGATGATGGAATACTGCCGGCTCACAAAACGGCTGGCGGACACCGAAAGCTACTTCTCTCTGACATTCTTCGACTTGGGCGAGCGGGTCGACTTCCGAACCTCGATGTCCGGCGAGTGGAAGTCCTTAGTGTGCAAGAGCATCCCCGCGACGTTTCCTCGCTCCGTGAGGAGGCGAGACGTCTCCTGAAGTCCGGAGAGGTAGGATCCATACGTTCTTTGTTGATGGGAGGCTACCAAGCTGGAATTCCCATTGATCAACTCTTCGACGATGTCGTTCTTCCCGCCCTCAGCCATGTCGACGAAGGGCTCGTTCCAGGGCAAAGCCATCGCCGATTATTGGCCCGACAGGAGTGTAAGGCGGCTCTTTACGAACTGAAAGCGGTGCTCGAGTTGCGGGCTTGTCAGAACTGTCCGGCTGCCGTTGGAGGAGCGATCTGGGGGGATCAAGATCTCACTTACAGCTTGCTCATTCAGCTCTGCTTGATCGAGGCTGCCTGGGAGCCGATCAATCTCGGCGCAAACACACCTTTCGCCTCCTTCTTCGATGCGGTGAATGAAGTTCGTCCCAAACTTCTTTGGATAACGGTGAGTCAACCGCTTCAAAGTGACGAAATCATCGAAGAATACAATCGACTGTATAGCCATGCGAGCCAAGCGGGAGTTTCCGTCCTCTTGCACGGCCCCGGATTAACGGATCAGCAGCGTCGACAGATGAGCTATACCTCGTACGCCGATCGAATGACCCATGTGTCGGCCTTCGCGAGGACTCTCAACCCACCCCCCGCACTTCCTCGTCGCGGCCGCCCCGCCTCTAGCTTCACTGGTTCGTAGAATAAAGAGAGACCAACAGGACCTCCGACCCCAGGGGCGAAACAATTCTCTTCTCTTTCAAAAGTGAATGAGTGACACGATGAGCACACCCACCGCGAATCCGAGTCAAACGAGCAACAATTCGTCGACACCCTCTTCCGACCTGGACGCGATTCATCACATCGCGATTTCCGTGAAAGACATCGCTGAGGCAGTCGACTGGTACACGAAGACGTTTCGGTGCAAGATTGCTCATCAAGATGATACGTGGGCGATGTTAACCTTCGCGAATATTCATCTCGCGCTTGTGCTTCCGCACCAGCATCCCCCCCACATCGGGTTCACTCATCCTCAGGCGGAACAGTTCGGGACATTGAAAACTCACCGCGATGGGAGCCGCTCGACTTACATCCCGGATTGCGCCGGGAACGCTGTCGAGATTTTGGACGCAAACTCTGTCTAAATCGCAGATTAGGACATAGATATCCTACATAAGTAAACCTACCTATCTTTTTGATTACAGCCTAAAATTATATTGCAATGCTTAGTTAGGTTTGACGAAAATGAAAGCCTCGCTCTCCCTTTCCGCATGTCCGGTCGCGCCTGCCAATGGCGCCGCTGCTGCGAGAAGCGTGAACGGTGAATGATCCAGTTCGTCGATTCCTTCGCGAATCGCGAAATGTTTGGACCTCCGGCTAGGACGCCTCCTATCTGGTCCGGCAGAGAACTGACATTGCCGAATGACGGTATTTGCCGTCGAGCCATTCTTTTGATCGAAATTCATCGATTCCCAGTTCTGGGATTTGGAGAGTAGTTATGAGCCGCTCGCACCTCATCGGGGCGTTTATTTTTTTCGGTGCTTTGTCGACCTCTCGTGCGGAAACTGTTTCCCTTTACCTGGAAGACTTTCAGTCTTCGGGCGTCATGGGATACACCTTCAACAGCACGGAAGTCTATTACGGATCGTCTGGCCTTTTCCGGCTTCGGACATCTGATCCAGTCGGCCCCAACGCATTGAAGTTGACCGATCCCGAGTACGGATTCTGCATCGATATTCAGCAGGACTTCAGCTCGATCTTGAGCCCGTATGACGTCGGTGCACTCACCACGGCCAATGTTCCGGTCAACCCGATTTCCGGCCCCATCACCCCTGCGAGAGCCCTTCTCATCGAGCAACTCTGGGCGAAGTACTACGATCCTTCCTGGGAACTTCCGGGACCATACTCCAACACTCAGATCACTGATGCGATTGCTTTCCACGCCATGCTGTTCGAGATCGCCACCGACTTCGACGGTGTCAGTCTCGGCTCATTGAATCTTTCGAGTGGAAACTTCACTCTCCAAAGCGGCTATCTTTTAGATGTCAATGATCCGTTGCAGGAGCTCCCCGTGGTTCCGGTGGCCCAGAGCTACTTGGATGGGCTCTCGCTCAGCTATAACGGGCCCCTGCCCAACTTGCTGGCTCTGACGAATCCTGATTTCCAGGACTACATCGTTGAGGTCGTTCCCGAAGCGTCAACCGTGACGATGTTGCTCGTCGGAACAACCATGTTCGGCGCGGGGTACACATGGCGTCGACGCCGTGGAATCTCCGCCTAAGAATAATCTCCGCTCTCTCCCTCCTCGCGAGGGAGAGATAGCTTCCGCACCAAGTCCTTGAAGTGAGTCGGGAAGCGTGGAGATCAGGGAATTTGCTGAGCGGATCCTTCTTTCTCCTGAATTGGAGGAGAAGCTCCTTCCACCGGACGAACCTCTCACCGATCGCCATCCTGGACCGGCGAAACGGATCATCGAACCGGCTCGAGTCGACTCCCTTCGCTTCTTCAAAAATCATCACGGCGCGAAAATGCCCAAGCTTTCGGGCATGATGGAACCGCGCCTTCGCGCGATTGCCCATCACATCATGGCCAACCATGAACTTCAGGCTCTCGAGGCCATGGCGTGGACAATCTGTGCCTTTCCCGACGCGCCAACTCCATTCCGCTTCGAAATCATTCAGATCATGCGTGACGAGCAACGTCACACCAAAATGCACCTCCGACGGCTAAATTCGCTGGGAATGACCTTTGGCGAGATTCCGGTGAACGGACATGTGTGGTCGCGGAATCGACAGGCGGAGAATCTGCTCGACTATCTCGCGTGCGTGCCGCTCACCTTTGAGGGAGGAAACCTTGACCATAGCCTCGAATTCGCTGAGGCGTTTGACGATGCGCAAGACTTCAAGAGCCGCGAGGTGATGAAGGCGATTCATGTCGATGAGATCGACCACGTTGCCTTCGGCTTAAAGTGGTTTCGCGAGCTCAAGCCTCGGCACGTGTCTGATTGGGATGCGTATTTAGAGCATTTGCACTGGCCCATGTCTCCCTACAGGGCGAAAGGAAATATCTTTCAGCGGGAGGCGCGGAAGTTGGCGGGGATGGATGACGAATTCATCGACCAAATAGAAAAGGCCGGTCCACCCATCGGCAAACCGGCCTGATCATGTTTACTCCCTGGGAGCGAAGGTCAGCCGCCGTTATGGATCCGATCCTCGGCCTCGCGAATCTTCTCGAGTCGCCGTTGATGGCGTCCCCCATCGAACTGGGTTTTCATCCAAATATCGAGAATGTGATCGATCAACGGTCCGCCTAAAAGATCGGCGGAAAGGCACAAGACATTGGCATCGTTGTGGCTTCGGCTGAGCTCTGCCGTCACATCGTCATGCGCGGGAGCCGCTCGAATGCCTGGATACTTGTTGGCGGAGATGCACATTCCAATCCCCGTCCCGCAAATCAGCACCCCTCGCTCAGCACCGCCGGCCGCAATCTCTCGGCACAGCTTTTCCGCGAAGTCGGGATAATCGACGCTCTCTTCGCTATCGGTCCCCAGGTCCTTCACCTCGTGATTGCGATCTTGCAAGTGCTTGATGACACGTCGCTTGACCTGAAAACCACGGTGATCGGACGCGACCGCAACCTTCATGGAAATACCCTTCTCGTGGCGAATGCACCAATGAGTTCCACAGCCGTCATGGTCAACGTGTCTCGCTCTTCACAGCGAGTCTTTACACTGATTGGAATCCGGAGATCTCATCGAACAAACCGAGGACACGGCTTAAGCTGTACCAGATTCGGCTTATCCGACGGAGCCCTTCCTCGACTTTATATCGTTGAGAATCTGTTGTAAATGCGTCGCAATCTGGCCGGCACACCGGCGGTATTGATCGACGCTCCCCCCGATCGGATCAGAGATGTCCGACCTAACCCCGAGCACAGCGGTCTTTCCCGATGCTTCTGGCCACATGCTAAGAATGGCCGCACGGTGCTCTCTCGTCATCACAAGAATTCTATCAGAAAACTGGATCATTTGCGGGGTCAATGTCTGAGCCGCGTGATCCTCGAGGGTCGTCCCGTACTCTTGAACGACCTCTTGAGCGAATGACGCCGCCGGCGCACCATCAGATGCCGCTAGCCCGGCCGACTGAACGATGAAGCCGTGGTCGGGGAGTTGTTCGACGCCGGTCCTCAAACTGTCGGCGAGCATCTTACGGAAGATCGCCTCCGCCATGGGGCTGCGGCAGGAATTGCCCGTGCAGACAAACGTGATGATTTCGCTCGTCAGACGTTTGACGCGGCCTGCGGGGATGACCCCCTCGCGAAGAATACGAATTCCTTCTTCAGTCGCATCGACCACCGTTGGAAGCTTCGCAAACGGAGTCGGCCCATCATCAATGATCGCATTTGCCAAAGAGCCGAAGACTTTTATCGCCCCGTCCGCGGTGGCGGCTTCGGGAGGGCCATCCACAAGAACTAAAGGCTCGGGGAGAAGCCGGAGTGTCTCGATAATCGCTTCGTGAGCCGGAACGCGAATCGTCAGTTTTCCCGCATGCGTCGTGAAGGATCGGGCTTCATGGGCTAACAGATCGGGATCGCTGGCCGGTTCCACCAAAATCGTCAGTGGTCCGGGAAGGCTCCGCTCGATCAAACGACGGCCATGTGTCCCAACCTGCTTCGCATACTCCAGGAGACTCTCTGGATCATGCAGAGCGAGCGAGGGGGACCAATCATCCACTTTTGGAGCTTTTTGAAGTCGCAGGAGAGCCTCAGGCCGCTCGGCATATGCAGCCAACACATAGGTCGATGATGCTGGAAAAAGGACGAGTTGCCCCTCGTAAAGCCTTTGCACGACTTGATGGATGACATCTTGCGGGTCATCGGTCGTCATCCAATCGTATCGTTCGGTCATCGTCGAGCCTCAATCACTTCGCGAGCAGTGCCGCTCGACGAAAAAAACTGGTCGGGACTTGAATGTCCGATGGAACGATTCGATCACCCGTTCCGGGGACTATCATTGCCGCGAAATCGTCAGCCGTCCGTATCGGTCTCGGAACTTGTCCGAGAATGAGATGAAGAGCTGACTCACCGATCATAGGAACACCATCGGGGAATGGTCAAGGAAGCGAAAGTTTCGCGCCATCTTTCGGCGGACTCTTCAGATCTTGTAACCCTATCCAGTTTCCCGGAGCCAAAGCCGGGGAATTCGTGAAGGAGCGATCGACGAATCACGGCATGATCTCAGGACGGGAAATGAGAATGAGTTGCGCAAGTCGTTCCGTGTAATTCTGTGTGGTTCTATAGCACCGGACCAATCGTCCAGGGGGCGAATTCGTCGTCCCCGAGCCCCTGCTCTTCGCTCTTTGTCCGCTTTCCGCTTGCGACATCGAGGATCAAATCGAAGAGTTCAGAACCTACCTCTTCGATCGAACGGCCCGCCAACACGACCCCCGCATCAAAATCCATGTCGCTTTTCATGTGTTCGTAGAGGGGTGTATTCGTCGCGACTTTGATGGTGGGAGTCGGCTTACAACCCAAAACACTTCCTCGGCCGGTCGTGAAGACCATGACATTTGCCCCGCCGGCGACGATTCCGGTCACACTAACCGGATCGAATCCAGGAGTATCCATGACGACAAGTCCAGGACCCGTCACCCGTTCCGCATATCCGACCACATCGGAGAGAGGGCTCGAGCCCCCCTTCGCAATCGCACCCAAGGATTTTTCGAAGATGGTGGTCAGTCCCCCTTCTTTGTTTCCAAAACTGGGATTGTTGTCGATTTCGGCCCCGAAGACAGAGGCATACCATTCCCACCACTTGATTCGATCGATGAGTTTCTGCGCAACGGTCGGTGAAACGGCGCGACGAGTCAACAAATGCTCCGCACCGTAGATCTCGGTGGTTTCACCCAGCACGCTCGTTCCGCCAAGACCGATGAGGCGATCGCTGGCAATGCCGAGAGCAGGATTGGCGGTCACCCCGCTATTGCCGTCGCTTCCCCCGCAGTTTGTGCCGAGTAGAATTTTTGCGGCAGGCTGAGTCGTCCGGCGAACGGCATTGGCTAGCGGTAGTAACTGTTCGACCGCTTCAATTCCGCGAGCAACCGTCTTGGCGATCCCACCCGAGTCCTGCACGGTGAGCATTCGGGGCGCGTTGGCCGGCTTACCCAACAATTGCTCGGCCTCGATCAATTGACTTGCCTGATTGACTTCGCAACCAAGACCGACAATCACATGACCGAATACGTTCGGATGCAATGCGAAGCCGGAAAGCGTTCGTTTCAGGTAGTCGCGATCGATCCCTGAACTCGCCATCCCGCAGCCCGTCTTATGGGTGACGGCAAAGACGCCGTCAACGTTCGGATAATCGCGGAGTCGCTCCGGCGTGAAATGCGCCGCGATTCGGTGGACGCTACTCGCCGAACAGTTGACCGTGCTGACAAGTGCAACGTAATTCCGCGTCCCGACACGTCCATCGTCTCTAAGAAATCCTTCAAACGTACGCGGCTTGCCGGCCGGCGGCGTGGGTGGGATCTCCGTCGCCATCGCATAGTCACGCTCGTAACTGCCGCAGGTGATGTTGTGCGTATGAACGTGATCACCCGGATTAATGTCACTCACGGAAAAGCCGATGATCTGCCCGTATTTGAGGACCGGATCGCCGGTGCGAATGGGCCGTAAGGCGAACTTGTGCCCCATCGGAATCATTCTGCTTGTCGTGACGGAGCCGTTGGGAGAGGTAATCGTCTCGTGCGGGGGGATGGGCCGGCGAGCGACCGCCACCGTGTCCGAGGGATGTAAAAGGACCGCGATTTCCGAAAGGGTATGTCCCATGTCACGCCTTGAGCTGACGCTTCTCCGGGTCGAAAAGCATCATCTTACTCTGACGATAAGAAAGTTCGCCCAGGTGAGCCGCGATCATGGCCGCCTGAGCGACCCCCTCGTGACATACCGGCTTTTCCCGCGAGCGTAAACACTCTAACCAATTCCGAACGTGATCAGGGCGAACGGTTTGCACAACGTTCAGCAGTCCCTTCTCCTCACGCTCCTTGAATTCATTCGCGAAATAACGCTCGCGAACGACATCCAGCGTGTTTTCGATGCGGATCGTCCCTTCGTGTCCATAAATCGCCAGGGGCGTCGGCTGCTCATTCCCCAGGCATGACGTAATCTGACACGAAAACTTATCGAAATCCATCGTCGTGAAATAGGTGTCAGGCGTTTCACTTGATGCTTCGAGGTAGACTCCACCGCCACTCGAGACGCGCTTCGGGATCTGTGTCCCGACGGCGATCATCTGCGAGGCGATCGCATTGAACAAAAGATTCGTCGCGACCCCTCCGCTGTAGTCCCAGTATTTTCGCCACCGAACGAAACGATCCGGATTGAGTTCGACAGAAGGCGCCGGCCCAAGCCAGGCTTTCCAATCGAGCGACTTGGGAGAAACGTCGCTCCAAATTCGGCGGTTATAAAATCCAACGCGCGAATTACGATTGACCGATGCCTGCACGTAGAGAAGTTTGCCGATGCCACCGTTGGCAACGATCTGTTTGGCCTGATGATATCGGTCGTCGCTGCAAAGTTGCGCCCCGCATTGAAAGACGACTTTGTTCTTCACCACTGCGTCGTGTAGTTCGACCGCCTCTTCCCATGTGCGCGTCATCGGAGCTTCGAGATAGACGTCTTTTCCTGCCTGGGCCGAATCGATCGCCATGCGCGCATGCCAATGATCGGGTGTCGTAATGATGACACCATCGATCTCATTATCGTCGAGGATCTGGCGATAGTCGCTTGCTCCCTTTGCCTCCGTCTTGGCGACGGCCGTCTCGAGATGAGGACGAAAAATGTCGCAGACGGACGTCACCATGCAGTTATGGCTGGTGCGACGAAGCCAGAAGAAGAGATACAAATCAGAAAGGGTGTAAGGCCCGCAGCCGATCAGTCCGAGTTGGATGCGGTCATTCGCTCCCAGCACCCGCGCATAACTGGACGCGGGCAAGGCCATCAGGCTCGCCGCGGTCGCGGAGGTAAGGATGAATTCTCGCCGAGTCGGCGCTGAACTGCCCGACATTCAATACTCGCAATACTCGCGATCTTAAAACGGTCGTTCATTCAGGAGTGGCCCTCGACGGCCCAACCTGTGGACCGAGCGAGAAACAAATGCGATTGGCCGCATCTGACTAGCCGCTTTCCGCTGTCAACTACGATTAACTCCCCGCGCGAGACAAATCGCGGGGCCAACTCCATCCGTGCTCAGAGAAACCCTAAGCTCACTCCATTGAGGGGAAGTCGAAGTGATTTGGGTCTCGAAGAACTCGTCACGTGCTCTCCCATAATACGGAAAACCTGCCTGAAATTGCTATCCGTATCTGGTGATTCCCTCGCACTCCCCCTATGCATGACCCGTGCCATTTCAATTCGATACCACCGATGTGAGTCAATTTTAGACTCCAGTCCAGTTGGACTGGTTCCCAGGCGGAGTGTCCAACCACAATCTAAGCTTGATTAATCGGATACTGCTCCGGGAAAAGTAGCGGGTTCACTGTCAGTGATGTTTGGCCCATCGACGACCTGCGCTTATACTGAGGACTTGAGGATTGCTGGATCTCAACGAATCCCCGGCGAACCAAGCGCGGCTCATGGGATTAATGGACCGAATAAATCTGCTGTACCAGCAATTGCTGGGGCGACCCGATGACCGGAATGGAGCACAAAATCCATTCCGCGTTTCCGGCGGTCAAACCACCTCTATTGGCTATTACCGAGACAACAACGAAGACCGCGTCGTCATCGACGAGAAGCATGGCATTTTCGTCGTCGCTGACGGCATGGGAGGTCAAGCGGCTGGGGAGCAAGCCAGCTCACTCGCGATCGAGATCGTGCCTAAGGAACTGGCACGGGTGCCCCGCGAGGTTCTGGAACCCTCCGACGTTCGCCAAGCCATCAAACAAGCCGTCCTCAATGCCAACGAAGCCATCCTCCGCAAAGGGGAATCCGACGCCAGTACGCGGAATATGGGGACAACCGTCGTCCTTGGATATTGCCGTGGAAGCAAACTCTTCATTGCGCATGTTGGAGACAGTCGGGCATACCTCGTTCGCAAGGGGGAGTGCCGGCGGATCACCACCGATCATAACCTCGCACAGGCACTCTTCGAGGCCAACACGATCTCGGCAGAGGAACTCGATACACATCGCTTCCGCCACGTCCTTTGGAAGTACCTCGGATCGAAGGAAGTCGGCGAAGGCCCTGATATCACAGATATTGATCTGGAACCGGGGGATCGATTCCTACTCGCCACTGACGGCGTCACCAGCACCGTCAGTGATGCGAGCATCGCGGAGATTTTGAGCGAGGAGCCAAGCCCGCAAGTCGCCTCTGAGCGTTTGGTGAAGCTCGCTCTCGATAACGGCTCACGCGACAATGCGAGCTGCGTGGTCATCCACATCGAAAGCAAATCGAACAGTGCGGCTCCGCAACATGTCGAGCAAGACCCCACACTCACCGACCCAAATCCGACCGGTGGCGCAGGCTAGTCACTCCCACTGCAGGCCAACTCATTTCTTCTTGAATGGTTCGGGGACCGTTACGTCCTTTTGATGCCAATCACGCGTGAGATCCAGCCAAAGCGCGAGCCCCTGCCAAGCTCCGAATCGCTTGTAATGTCGCTCGATCGCCTTTGCCACGTCTCCTCGGACAGGGCCGCGCACCATCGGAAATTTCTTCAAGCACCAACTATCCAGGCCGAGTCCGTCAAACCTCCCAAGTAGCTTGCACAAATTCTCAGCCGCGTACCTTCCAAGTCCTGGGACCTGTCTGATTTCAGTTACTAACTCCTTTGTCGTACCGGGGAACTGTTTCCACCGTTCCAGGTCGATTTTCCTCGATGCCGATATCTCCGCGATCTCCTTAAAGAACTTCGCTCTGTATCCGGTGCGGATGACGTCTCGATAAAAGTCCGATGGGCGCTCCGCCATCTGCTCGGGAGTCGGAAACGCCCGAACCCCTTCGGGGCCTTTCTCGCCGAGCTCATCGACAAGCCGGTTGATCATTTGCCTGGTCAGCGACCAACTGCAATTGGTCGTCGCGAGCATCTTGACAGCGTCTTCAAAGACGCTTGCGCCACGAAGAAACGGTCCCGATCCCAATTCCTTAGCCCATGCGAAATCCTCACCTGCCAGTTCGTAGAACTCCGCGAAATCATGCGAAAGTCCGAGCATCTCATTGATGACTGCTTTCGCTTGATCGATCGATGATTCGCTCAAGGCTCCTTTAGCGGTCATCACGACATCAAGTCGCGACACTTTTGGTTGTTCAATCTCCAAGAGGACGATGCGCCGATTGATTCGGCCGACCGCGCGAAGCGTCTTTGTTGACTCATTCCACGCAAACGGAGGAAGATCCACCCAGCCGTGACTAAAGACGATGGTTCGGAGCCTGAGCCAGGGGGGAGCTTTTATCGAGAAGTTTGTTCGCGCCATTGATTCACTCGATTGTTTCGAATTCGTGCCGATCGAGGGTATGTCCCGAGGGATCGCGAATGACTCGTTCGATCATCGCGCCGACCTTACTCCATCCATCGTTTCCGCGCCGAAGCCAGCATTCCAGTCGAACGATGAGGGACAGAATCCGAAATTCGATTCGAGGCCGATGCTTCCAATAGTAAAGCAACAGCGAACGCCGGGCGACGTAGACCATCGCGATGGTGAGGCGTCGAGAATGATAAGGGAATAAATGACGCGACGTCGCGCTCGGGTCGAATTCGACGAGCCAATGACGCTCGGCGGCACGTCGGCATAGATCGACGTCTTCGTAATAGAGAAAGAATTGTTCATCGAAGCCACAAAGCTCATCGAAACATACGCGATCAATCATGACACAGGCGCCCGTCACCCAATCGACCGGGGACAGCCGTTTTGCTCGATCGGGCGTCACGTACTTTCGCACATCTCGGCGGCGTAACAGCCCTCTTAGAAATCGGGCAAGCGTTGGAAATCGACCAACCGAACCTTGAAACGTTCCATCGTCGTTTACGAGCCGCAAACCGATTATTCCCATGCGCGCGGAGGTCTTCTCAGAAGCCACCATCCGTTCCGCGAGGGAGAATACGGCGGGAAGAAATCCGGCTTCAGGAACGAGATCGGAGTTCATCGCCAGAATCACCCGTCCCGTCGATTGCTTCGCCGCACCGTTGATCGCCGCACCGTAACCATCGTTGACCGTCGAAATGAATTGAACGCAATCCATCGGAGGTGGACTTGATTTGCCGTTACTGATGACGATCCAATCGACGGCGGCAAATGCCTCGGGATGCTGGCAACGATGATGTTCGAGTTGTTGATAGGCGTACCCGGACTGATTGTGATCCACGATGACGGCCGTGACCAGGCCGGGCGGGAAGTGTCGCGGGTCCGGTCCTTTCACGATCGCTCCCAGATTCAAAGATCACTCGATTCAAGGTTCGTCGCGACCAGTGCCTAGACACGAACCTCAGACAATTTCGCTTCGTCCTTATCGAAACGCGTGAGTACATAAGCTGCCAATAGAATGGCCGGAATGGAACCAAATCCTTGTAAAAGCAGAGTGTTCGGCGTTCCAATCTGCTCCGCGATCACTCCCGCGATCAAGCTGCCAATCGGCAATCCGACTCCGAAGGTGAGAACCCACATGCTCATCACGCGACCACGAACTTCATCCGGAACGCCCAGTTGGATCGTCGAATTCGCGCTCGCCAGAAACATAATGAACCCGATGCCGGTGATGAAGAGCGCGATCTCGGCAAGGAAGACTCCGGGAGCAAGTGCCGTCGCGATAAGTCCTCCGGAGACCAACCCCAAACCGGCGAGAATGGGCGCTCGACGAGACCGAACACTATGGATACTTGCGACGACGAGCGCGCCTACCACGGAGCCAAGCCCGTTTGCCGTCAAAAGAGCCCCATAGATTTCCTCACCCCGAACGTTTTGCTCCGTCGCTGATTCAATGACCTTCTCTTTTCCGCTCGCATCCACCCGTTCGAGGCTTCCCGTATCGAGGACGTTTCCCGCGAGCGCCGGAAGCAGCGTCGGATAGCTTCCTCCGGCCAAAAGAAAAATCCCGAGCGTCGACATGAGCCCGAGAGCTTTAGGGCGTTCGACGACCGCATGAAATCCACCCCATATCTCACGAAATCCTCGGGGCGTCTTCCGGGGCGAATCATGCACTCCTTCCATGCGGGGGAGGTTGAAGAAAACAAGCACGATGACAAGGCCGACGAAGCTGAAACCATTGAGAACGAAGCAGGCGGCGATGCCCGCCTCGGCTTCACTTGGAAGAATCTTCGGATGAAATCCAACAAGCACGAGTCCGCCAACGATCAATCCGCCGCTCAGCATTACGGTCGCCGCGCACATCGGCCCAAGCAATCGCCCCAAATTGAAGATGGTCGAGTTGAGCCCGATCGCGCTCATGAGATCACGCGGGCCGACCATTTCGATCGCGAATGCTTGCCGAGCGGGAATATCAAACGCGAGAAACGTACCGTGCAAAGCAGCAAAAATAAGTACGGCCCACAAGGGTAAGAAATTAAACCATACCAAGATGCCAAGCAGCAGCGCAATTACCATTCCCGCCGTTTGCGTTCCGGCAATACCAGTCGCCGAGACCAACGATCCGCCAGTGCTCCGCCGATCGGTGAGAAAATCAAGATCGGCACCGATGCCATCGCCGTCGTCAGTCCCAGCCAAAACTCAGAGCCGATTTCCTTGGTCAGCGTTTGAACATACCACTTGAGACCCGCGTCCTGCATCCACCCGCCGATCACGCTTAGAAGATGACCAGCAAGATACCATCGGAAATATCGAAAACGTAACGCGGGGTACCAGCGAACAAGTCTGGAAGGACGAGGTGGTGCTGCCGAATTCGATGTGCTGGCAGAAGACGATCCTGCGACGATCTCAATCGTTTCGCCTGAAGGGGATGAATCCCCTTGACTCGACGATCGATCAAGCTCATCCATGGCCAAATAAAACTCCTTGCGGATCGGAACACTGCTCAGCCATCCGACAAACCGCGTCGTTCCATCCTTCAGGCGCGAACCGAATCCCCAGCGACACCTCCATTCTATGGACCGCTACCGCGAGAAGCGTCAAGACGGAATACCTGTCCCCCTGTCCAACGGCAGTGGCTCCGTACAATGAAAACCTAAGCAAATGAATTGGACTTTCGGAAAACTAGGGTAAGTTCGGCATGCGATTCACCAAGATGCACGGTGCGGGAAATGATTACATTTACCTCGATTGCTTCTCCGCCCCCGCTCCGAAAGACCCCGCTCAGGTCAGTCAGATCATCAGCGATCGGCACAAAGGAATTGGCGGGGATGGCCTCGTCTTGATACTTCCTCCCGATCAAAAGACGGCGGACGCCCGCATGCGAATGTTCAATGCCGACGGCAGCGAATCCGAGATGTGCGGCAATGCCATTCGTTGCGTTGGAAAGTATCTCTTCGATCACGGGATCGCGCGAAAGAAGTCGCTTGTCATTCAAACAGGGCGAGGACCTCTTGCCCTTGAACTTGAATACGAAGGGGATGTTTGCCGGCGTGCTCGGGTCAACATGTCGACTCCAATCCTTGAAGCCGCCAAGATTCCGACGAACTTGGCCGGTAATCCGCCGATTGAAGTTCCTCTCGATGTCGACGGTCGTCGTTTCACAGTGACTGCTGTTTCGATGGGGAACCCTCATGCGATCATTTATGTCGACGACATCACCGATGAGCTCGTCCTCGGGTATGGGCCAAAGATCGAACATCATCCCGCATTTCCGCGCCGTGTGAACGTTGAGTTCGTCCAGATCTTGTCACCAACCGAAATCCGAATGCGGGTTTGGGAAAGAGGCTCCGGCGAAACACAAGCTTGTGGCACGGGGGCATGCGCCGTCTGTGTGGCAGGTGTCTTGACCGGAAAGACGGCACGTAAGATCGTTGCCCATTTGCCGGGAGGCGACCTCGAACTTCATTGGTCTGAAGCCGACGGATCCGTTTACATGACCGGCCCGGCGGAAGAAGTCTTCAGCGGTGAGTGGAACGGACAGCTTTAGTAGTCATCCACAATCGCCACGCCTTAGCTTCCACTCGCCCTCCAGGTATGAAATTATCACGGACGCGCCCTCGATCCTTCGTCTGTATTCGAATTACTTCGACGGCCTCTATATCAGACATCCGACTCCTTTTTGATGCCGTTGCAAAACCGTTGCAACACTTTACTGACGATGAAATAATCGAAACTTTTATTCGTCTTAGTGATCGAAGAAGACGCGCGAGCTATGAACATGCAACTGGCAATCATTGATGAATACAACGCAACCCGAAATCTTGCCAAAAAACCGTTTCATGCGGTCTGCTATGCCCCTTGGACCTCAATGGTTTTCGATCCGCTGGGAAAGTAAGGGCATGTTGCGTCAACTTTGATTATCCGCTCGGTGACGTTTCCAAGGAACGACTCGACGACATCTGGAACAGCGAGCGTATTAGCCGCCTTCGTCAGGCTCTCATGGACTACGATCTTCAGTTCGGCTGTCATTATTGTAAGCGCAAATTATCGACGGGGACTTTCCAGAAGGAGTTTGTCGACGCTGCGACGCTGATGACGTCGAAGTTCGAAAGGTTCGACGTTGAATTCGAAGTCCCTTTTTGGCCTAAGCACTTAGAGTTTCATCTCAGCAATCGATGTAATCTCGAATGCGTGATGTGCACAGGCAATTACTCCTCAGGCATCCGCAAGAAGCGAGAACAACTCCCGCCGTTGCCGATGGTGTACGACGACCAGTTTTTCGACGATCTACAAAAGTATCTTCCACACCTGAAAATGACGCAGTATTTGGGGGGTGAACCGTTCATCATTCCAGAGATGTATCGCATATGGGATATGTTGATCGATCAAAAACTAAGTCCTCATTGCCATATCACCACGAATGGAACGGTCTGGGGGCCAAAAGTGGAGCGCGTCTTAGAAAGCCTTCCCGTGGCAGTCGCTGTTTCCATGGACGGAATCACGAAGGAGACCTTCGAGAAGATTCGCATCAATGCGAAGTTCGAACGAGTTCGTGAAAACTTAAGACGGTTCCGCGATTGCCGTGCGAAGTACCATTACGAGACCGTGATCAACTTCACCATGTCTCGGATGAATTGGCACGAACTGCCGAATATGCTTCTTTTTGCAGAAGACGAAGGAGTCAAACTCCATGTGCTCGATCTTTATATTCCTGAAAGCATGAGTTTATACACACTACCCCTCGACTTGCTGTCGAGTGTGATCACGACATTCGAAGCGGCCGCCGTCAAATTAGCGGGTCGTTTTTCGATCAATAAGTCGATTCTAGAAACCAAAATATTCGAATTGAGTCATCGATTGAATCAAACCATTCCAACGAATCCAATCGAGATAGCAACGACTGTGGATTCCAGTTTTGTTGCGTTGGACACGCTCTGTTATCAGCCTCCAGATGTTGCAGATCTTGTCGAAGTTCCCATTGACGAAGATATCGCCGCGAAGGTCGCCGCTTGCGAAGAAGTCGTTCTCGAGCCAGAACCCGAGCCAGAATTCGAGCCAGTGCCCATTCCCGAGGAGCCAACCGTCTATGCATGGCAGACATTTCGCGGTGTCGCTTCAGCACCTTCGCTCGAAGAGGTAAAGGCGAGGCTGAATGCGTGGGCGCGAAGCCCACATCTCGATTGCATCCACTGCGACCAGACGGATAAGGTGATCCATTACGTTCTTTCAGCCAGTTCTCCAATGAAAGGAGTTTCCGAATTCGCGCATTGCAACCTCGAAAACCTGATTTGGATCTTGGCTGATCGGCTGGGGAATGAATTCGCAATGATCGAAGCCAGTGACGACCCATCCGATTTTTACCGAACAGTTCGATTCCAATCGCCCGACAAAGGATCCACGCTCGTGCGAAGCAATTTTGTCCCAAGACGGGACGATGGCGGAGAGCTGGTAGGCATCTATTTGTTGATTGCCTATCGCCCGCAGACCGATTCCAAGATCAACTGAATCCGCGCGCTACGAAGGCTGCGGGACAGTCACTGGAGCCGTTCCCGCGACAACGGCACTCACTTTAGCTCGCAACTCATCAATCGAAATCGTCGGTCGATCATGGCAATTCTCACACGCCGGCATGAGGGAACCCGAAAGCAGGCCTCGCCGATATTCCTTGATTTCGGGACTGTTCATCCACGCGAAGAGCGGACGATCGAATACTTCGCCGAATTTCGGAGCATTACAGCAAGGGCGTACGCCTCCGGTCGCGGTGACGAAAAGCTGCGTCCAGGGATCAAGGCAGTTTCGCGTGCTTCCGAGCGGCAAAGAACTGCAATACTTCTGCGGCGTGAGCGACTTCGGCTTCAACTGCTCAGCCAACTCCGTCGTCAGATCAATAATGGAGAGTTGCATCGATTCCCTCCCGCTTGATGGCTTCGCTGAGTTGCTCGGGAAGCCCCCCCATCATTACGAACTCTCGGTTCAGTCCACGCCAAAAGGAGATCCCATCGTTCAAGGCCTCGATCGCGCGTCGAAGATCTTCTCCATTCAGATCCGACACATGACGGAGTTCGGACCACGGATAGACGACGAGATTGCAGAGCACTAACCGTCCGACATGACTGAGGGCGGCAAACCGGCAATACTCTGGGAAATCAAGGACAACCCGATCATTCATCACGCAATTCCACGCGATGAAAGGAGCCTGATGATTCTGGCGCAAAGCCGACGTACGAATTCGAAGCATATTGTAGACGAGTTGGCGGAGGTTTCCTCCTCTTCGGATCATCTTGAAGGTCTTCGCGTCGTGAGTGTCGCAACTGATCGATAGACCTGAAAAGCGAGCCAGAACGTCGATTTCTTCGTCCGTGTATTGCTTGCATAAGTTGGTGGTCATCACGACGGGGACTCGGCCGCCGCACAAGCTTCGCGCGAATCGATACCAATCATCGACGATCGTCGTTTCGCCGTGTCCGTTGAGTTGAATCGAGGAGAGGCCGAGCCGATGGATGCTCTGAATCATCTGCGGGGAATTGAAGTCAACGAGATCCTCTCCTTTATAGGTCGGACCGCTCACCGCGCAGTACTTGCATTTCAGATTACATCGGGACGTAAGCTCGAGAAACAAATGCTCGACGCGCGGAACTTCGAGAAGGGATTCGATGTCCGCGACCATGCAGTCATCCCCATCGAACACATTCGAGCAGAGAGCCGACAAGACGGCCTTACGAATCGACAAAAAACGCAGGCATCGCAATCAATCAATCAATCAATTCGACAAACCTTGCGCTACCCGCGATCTTTGTCAAGCAAATGCGTGAGACTTCACTCCGTTCCAAAAAGGAACGCCACCCTGCGTGCCGTCTGTGCGGAACTTGACGATTAACGAACACCCTCAAATCATGGAGAGTCGAGAAGAGGGGGCTTCGAAAGGGGAATACTCGGCAGTTCTTCCTTTACCTCGACGCCGCTCAGCTTTCGCTCCCGCATCTGCGTCGCCAACGCCAGGATTCGACGAGCAGCGTCCTCTGGAAGAACTCCACGGGAGTGTATGTTTGAGATCAAGTTTCGCTGCGCGTCGGTGTGACCTGTTCTAGGCTGATAGGCCAGATAGGCCGAGAGGCTTTCAGCGGTGACAAGGCCCGGGCGTTCCCCAATCAAGAGCAAGACGATGTCCGGCTGAAGGATTTCGCCGACATCGTTCAACACGCCGACGCGGCAATGCCGCACCAGGAAAGGGAACCCGACACGTAAGCCCCGTGCTTTTGCTTCATTAAACACGAGCGGCAATAGGACAGGAACCTGGCGGATGACGGCGGTGGCGGATAATCCGTCGCCGATCACTATTTGCAAATCAGTCCGGGGTTCGCGCCGAGACCGGAGCTCTTCCTTTGCTTCTTCGCTCAGTGAACGCCCGAGATCGGGTCGAAGCAAATACTCTTGCTTTGTTCGAGCACGGGAATGAACTTGAAAGAGGTCGTACTGCCGGGCGAACGCTTGATCAAAATCTCGCGTGATGTCCACGTCGGCGTGCACCGCGTCGCGCGCGGCGGCATGATCAGCTCGAAGTTCCAAGTGTGACGTTGTTCGATACGCCGGTCCCGCGCGTCCCACAAACACCCGAGCTGGCGTG
Organism: bacterium; assembly: GCA_019748235.1. Lineage (GTDB taxonomy): Bacteria > Planctomycetota > Planctomycetia > Kolteriales > Kolteriaceae > JAIEPU01. Next base: position 5,816 of record JAIEPU010000017.1, on the reverse strand, counting down.
GAATCTTTCAACCGAAGCAGCCACTCGGGAATGATATCCCCTTTAGAGTTGAGATCGAAAGGCTTCGGCAATTCGCCCGGCGACTCCTCACTCATCGAGCCCCCTCCAAAAGACCTGACAATTGACGCAACAGCGATTCCCGTCTCCCTGGATTCGACGACCGTTCGCCGTTCCAACTGATTCCATGTTCCTCCAGCCATCGAGCAAATTCAGGAGCGGGACTCAATCCAAAAAGCTTTCGCATCCCCATGATGTCATGGTAACTCGTCGTCTGAAAATTGAGCATCACATCATCCGCACAGGGAATTCCCATGAAGTAATTGCAGCCGGCCGCCGTGAGAAGGACGAGTAGATTATCGTTCGAATTCTGGTCCGCATTGGCATGATTGGTGTAACAGACATCACATCCCATCGGCAGGCCAAGCAGCTTTCCCATGAAGTGATCTTCGAGCCCTGCCCGAGTGATCTGCCGACCATCGTAGAGGTATTCCGGTCCGATGAAACCGACGACGGTGTTGACGAGGAACGGATCGAAGGCACGAGCAACTCCATACGCCCGAGCTTCGAGTGTCAGTTGATCGACATCGTGATGCGCATCGGCCGAAAGAGCGCTCCCCTGCCCTGTTTCGAAATACATGACGTTATCGCCCAGCCATTCCCCTCCTCGCTGGCGGTGATGTTCGATGACTCGCTCGCGTCCCTCCGCAAGCTGTGCCAAATTCACACCAAACGAAGCATTCGCTCTCTGTGTTCCCGCAACCGACTGAAACAACAAGTCCACCGGACAGCCACGTTCCATCGCGGCAAGCTGCGTGCTGATGTGCGAAAGAACACAAGACTGGGTGGGAATCTGCAGATCGGAGATGACGCGCTGCAGCACATGGAGAATTGCGCCGACCGTGTCGACCGATTCGGTGGCCGGATTAACACCAATGACCGCGTCGCCGCATCCAAAGAGCAAGCCGTCGAGCGTGGAAAGTAGAATTCCCTCAATGTCGTCACTTGGATGATTCGGTTGAACGCGAACCCCCAGCGTGCCACGAAGACCCATCGTATTTCGGCAACGGCTGACGTTTCGAATCTTCGAAGCGGCGAGGATGAGATCTTTGTTACTCATCAGCTTTGCGACCGCGGCTGCCATTTCGGGTGTTATCGCAAAGTGCAATCGATGAAGCGTAGCCTCGTCCGCGGCCTCGTCGAGAATGAAATCGCGGAATTCGCCGAGCGACAGATGGCCGATTTCTTTGAACGCCTCCGCATCGTGCGTATCGAGAATGAGCCGTGAGACTTCATCGTCATCGGGATCGATGAGAGGATCGTGGAGAATCTCTTCGAGCGTGACGTCAGCGAGTGCCATCTTCGCCGCAACTCGCTCTCGTTCGTTACGAGCTGCCAGCCCGGCCAATTGATCGCCAGACTTCTCTTCATTGGCCCGGCCAAAGAGTTCCTTCAAATCGCCGAAGACGAAACGTTCGCCCCGAAGCGTCGCGTGATAGGACATGCCCAGCACCTCTCTGAGTCAAAGAACACCCGCCGGCTCCCACCCCCCCTATCAATTGTGCGAACTGCCCGCAGGGAAGTCATCCGAGTCTCTCCTGAAAGTCGGCATGATCGTCCAATGCGGCTCTGACATCAGAACGTGTCACCGTCGTCAACCTTTTCGATTTGATGTGTGAGGGATCGATCTCCATTTACTCGACCACCCTGCTCCGGCACGCAATATCGCCACTGACCGACAATCGGTGACTTGGTCCCTGTGAGCGCGCATATAAAAGAAGTTGCTCGCGACGCAACATCGGGCATATTTGGAGCGATTCGCATTCCGGTCCGATGACACTTGGCAAGAGAACATGAGTGTGTTGACTCGCTTTTGAATTAAAGCGGTAAGTAATGATATCCGCGAGGCAACATCTGTATCTCTTCTCGAAAGATCTTTCAATGGCCGACCGCTACTACGCCACCGACATCAATCTTGATCAGTCGGAGTATCTTCTCACGGGTGCAGAGGCCCATCACCTGGTTCAAGTTTGTCGGGCACGCGCAGGGACGGAAGTCGTCCTTTTCAATGGCAAAGGACTGAGCGCGACGGCGATCGTCAAGCAGGCGAGTAAGCGCGAAGCACTGCTTGAGATTCAAAGCTCGGTTCAATCGGATCCGCTCCCATCGCGCACTATTGCCGCCGCGATACCCAAGGGAGACCGCGCTCTAACGATGATCGAGAAATGCACGGAACTCGGCGTCACACGATTTATCCCGCTGCAAACGGAGCGGAGTGTGACATTGCCGCGCGAGGGGAAAAGAGACCGCTTTGAGCGAGCGGTCATTGAAGCGTGCAAACAATGTGGGCGTGATGAGATCATGACGATCGATTCACCATGCGCCTGGAAGGACGTCGCTCAATCCGAAATGGGTAGCCGATGGATGTTCGACGTGTCCGGGGAACTCATTACCTGCGATTCATTCAATTGGCCACGTACGGTCGCAATTGGACCAGAGGGAGGATGGACGGAGATTGAAGTGAGCCTCGCAAAAGAGCAAGGATGGCGGGTCGCTCGCCTTCCCGGTGCTGTTCTTCGCGTGGAGACCGCCGCGATCGCGGCCGCTTCCCTCATGCAGATCTTCTCTCGATGACGCGGCTATGCCTTTGTCGATTCGGAGTCATTCGACTTCTTCGTAACGCCATTTGACTTGTGTTTGCCGTTAGCACTCCCATTCGATCGATAAGAGGCGTAACCGTCGTAGTAATAGCCGTAACGAGTCGCCGATTTGCTTCCGCAAACCACGAGCCCGGCGATCGGAATACCGACCGATTCCAGCCGCGACTGCGTCTGACCGATCGTCTGGAATCGTGAATGATCGCATCGGACGAGCAAAATCGTCTCGTCGACGTTCTGCCCAAAGACGAGCGCGTCGTACACCGGCAAAACGGGCGGCGCATCGACGATGATCATCTGGAACATCTCTCGAAGATCGGCGAAGACTTGTTTCACTCGCTCGGGAAGCAAGGTTGGCGTTCTCTCGTCGACCGGCGTGCCGGCTGGCAACACATATAGGCCCGGATACATCGTTTCTTTCAATACGTCTTGTACCGTCACCTTGCCATGCAAGACGTCCGAGAGACCGGGATCGCGGGAAACGCCGAACGTTTCGTACTGCGTCGGACGGTGAAGGTCCGCCTCAACAATGACGACCTTCACGCCGGTGCGCGCCATGCTGATCGCCATGTGAGCGACGAACGTGCTTTTCCCTTCCGCGTCACGTGGGCTTGTCACCATCAACGACGACATGCCGTCATTGTGCCGGTCCGGCGCAAAGGTCAGCGTGATGCGCAGACTATTGATGGCTTCATTCATCGCGAGCCAAACCGATCGATACTTCGCTCCGGGCAAGAAGTCATTGTCGGTCGGAATCCGTTTTCCTTCCGGCAATCGCGGAAGCACACCGAGCACAGGGAGAGGCTGCGTCTTCTCCAGGTGATCCGGCCGGGTGATCAAGTTGACTTGAAAATCAGCCAACGCGAACAGAACGAGGACGGCAAAGAAGCCGCCCGCGGCTCCACCAAAGATTGCCATCAATCGCTTACTGCTGCTCTTCGGAATCTTCGGCTCATCCGCTTCGATGGGAGAATAGACGTTCGTATCACGAGCATTTCGGCGGAGATCCGCAAGACGATTGTTCGCCGCATCGACAGAACGTTCCTTGCTTTCCAAATCGAGTCTCGATCGTTCGATGTCTTGAGCGACGGCCTGTAATTTGACGATCGTCGCGCTCAAGGCGGAGATGCGCTGTGAAAGGATCTTCTCTTGCTGCTGCGAAGAGACGATTTTCCCCTCGAGGGTGCGGATCGATTCATCCTTCTTTTTCGCATTGCTTTGGCGATACCGCTCGCGCATCCCTTCCTTGCCGCCCCCCATGTTGGCCCGCTGCCGCGCGATGTATTGCTTGGCACGAATGAAGTCGGGATCTTGCTCCCCATTCACCGAGTTTCGCCGAATCTCTTCTGCCTGCGATTCCATGACCGAGAGGGCTTTCTCGAGCGTTTGGTCACCGCCTCCACCCGAGTTGAGGGACTGCTCTTGTTCGGGGGTCAGTTCGATGGAACTAGCATTCGCCAACTCAAGGGCCTTCGAGGCATCCATACGATCGAACTCGACTCGATCCCGTTCCTTCTCTCGCTCTCGTCGCTCGGATTCGAGTTGATCAATCTGCTTTCGAAGAGATTGAGGATCGCCGTACCCTGCTTGTCGAGCGAGTTCAATCTGTTGGTCTTTGATTCGTTCGATCGCTTTCAGATTGTCGTCCCGCTCCGTCTCCGTCGCCTTGACGTCGCTGGCAATTTCCGCGGATTTCTCATCCTGAGCAAATTGCAAGTACGCATCGACCGCGCAATTGACGATTGACTGAGCCACTTTCGGATCGGTGTCGCTCGCGGTCACACTAAAGCTCTGCGCCAAAGGATCACTTTCGACCTGGATCATCTTCCCCAGGACTTCAGCAGGATCGGCACTTGATTGCACGAAGGGAAGAGAACGCGCTTGCGGAAGGTTCACCGCGATCTTACAGACGACGGGACTGATGAGCTTCTCAATTTGGGTCTGCTTGAATTCCGCGAGTCGATCCGCGTTTGGTGGACTTAAACTGACGTCCCGCCGAGCTGTGTACACGAGGGGCAAATAAGACCAAGCCAAAGTACCCAGAAGTGCGCCGGCAAGCAGTGCAAGTGGAATGGCAATCCATCCACGGCGCCTCAGGAAATCGAGTAGGCGCTGGACGATCATGTCCGGCGTAATCGTAGGCGTATCACCAGCACTTCGACGCGCGGGAACGTAATCCGGGGGATTAACAGTTCTCCTCCGTCGGGGAGTTGTCGAAGCCACGATGCCACGCTCTCTTTCGAATTCGACAGGACTTACGTCGAAAAGCTTACTATATGGGGAGCGTCAGGGGGTACCCAGAAGCGGACGGGACTGCCAAAAGAGGGAGAAATCGGACGCTCGATTGTCACCCTGAAATACGTATTGGGATGAGAGGGAGATCGCAACCCGAATCAAGAAAAGAGGAAAGGCCTGAACTCAGAAGAGCTCAGGCCTTTCGTTGAATCAAAACCGGCACAACCTACTCTCGCACCTGTGGGCACTACCATCAGTTCCAAGGGCTTAACGGCCGTGTTCGGAATGGGAACGGGTGTGACCCCCTTGGATTTAAGCACCGGTATTGCTTGGACTCATCCCGAAGGATGAGAATGTCTCATTATTCAGTAGCCTGCGTTTTACTGATTTCTCGATGCGGTTAGGTGATCATGGCGACGCGCACCAAGATCACAATCACCCTGATTGGTCGCATTCCTTTTGAGGGAGCGACGAATCAATGTGGTCAAGCTTTCGACCATTAGTACTGGTTAGCTCAGACAGTTACCCGCCTTACACACCCAGCCTATCAACCTGGTAGTCTTCCAGGGGTCTTTCACTCTTTCGAGCAAGGAAAATTTTTCTCAGGGATGGCTTCGCGCTTATATGCTTTCAGCGCTTATCCGGCCCGGACTTCGCTACCCAGCGCTGCCTCTAGCGAGACAACTGGGACACAAGAGGTCCGTCCTTCCAAATCCTCTCGTACTAAAGAAGAAACCCCTTCAATTTTCCAACGCCCACGACAGATAGGGACCGACCTGTCTCACGACGGTCTGAACCCAGCTCACGTAACGCTTTCATTGGCGAACAGCCAAACCCTTGGGACCTTCTCCAGCCCCAGGATGCGATGAGCCGACATCGAGGTGCCAAACCTCCCCGCCGCTATGGACGCTCGGGGGAGATAAGCCT
>JAIEPU010000111.1 GCA_019748235.1 bacterium | reverse complement strand
GGGTTGCGGTCAATGATCTCATTATCTGCCAAATTGACGGCATAGTGCTGCTGCTTATTTGGCAGATCTAGTGGCGACTGCAAGAATGACAGAAGCATTCCGATCGAGGAGAAAAGGTTATGAAGGTCGCCATCACAGGAGCGTCGGGGCTGGTGGGTCGCGCTCTGACGGCATCGCTTGAGCGAAGGGGAGACTCCGTTTCGCGACTCGTTCGCCATGCCCCGAAGCCGGGCGAAATTCAATGGGATCCTGAAACGCAGCAGATCGAGGCCGCGAAGTTAGAGGGGTTCGATGCAATCATCCATCTGGCGGGGGAAAACATTGCTGGTCGTCGATGGAGTGACAGCTTCAAAAGGGAGATTCTCGAAAGCCGGGTGAAAGGGACAAAACTTGTCGCGGATACGATCACGAAGCTCACGGCTCCGCCTCGCGTCTTCATCTCAGCGTCGGCGATCGGCATTTACGGTAATCGAGGAGATGCGGTCCTCACCGAAGATTCCAGGGGTGGAGAGGGATTTCTCGCCGATGTGTGCCGCGCTTGGGAAGCATGTGCCGACCGCATGGTTCAGGCGCCGACACGTTTGGCAAAGGTCCGATTCGGCATGATCCTGAGCCGTAAAGGGGGCTCACTCGCAAAAATGCTACTTCCGTTCCGGCTGGGACTCGGGGGGAAGATTGGTTCTGGGCATCAGTTTATGAGTTGGGTGACGCTGGAGGATGTCGTTCGCGCGATCGAATTCATTCTCGATCACGAGGACGCAAGCGGCGCCTTCAATGTGACGGCTCCGGTCCCGGTGACCAATCAAGAATTCACAAGAATGCTCGGCACGGTGCTTCATCGACCGACGTTTTTCCCCGTGCCCATTTTCCTGTTGCACTTGGCTCTCGGGGAGATGGCGGACGAACTGCTTCTTTCCAGTGCGCGCGTCCTTCCAGAACGACTGGAAAAGCTTGGATTTCAATTCGCCGATCCTCAACTTGAAGGTGCCCTTCGATCATTGTTGAAGTGAATAGCTTTGTTCTCCCCCGCATCCTACTTGCTGTGGCTGAAGAAGCTCCGCGCGACGAGCGGACCATCAACCTTTCCGAAGGAAAAGTAGGATCCCGTCTTCAAATTGTTGATCGCAACTCGAGCGGGGCTGAAAAGCATCGGATCGATCTTGTAGAAATCGCCGCCGTACCGCTTGAAGATATCGGCAAAAGGTTCGCCGTAATCGGTGGATGCTGACGAAGGAAGCTTTGCGCCGACCTTCTGAATCTCATCGTCGTCTCCCTCGACCCACAGCATGACTTCACCGCCGTAGAGAATGCTGTCGTTCGTCCGGCCGATCGCCGTCAAGTCGTCCTTGGGGATCGGAGGAAGAAAAGCAGAGCCGATGCCAGAACGAATCGTCATCACATCGAACCCGAGTTCGTGAAGTTTGTGCAGGCACGCCTCGACCGAACGGGCGACGACCTGATAACTTCCCGCGATGCTTGCGGTGCGGGCGACGAGAAGAATCAACGAGTCGGGATGGACGTTGATGGCTTTGCAGATCGAGCGAATCACGGCAGGGGTGGGAAGCTTCGATGCCTCGAGGATGCCGACGGCGACCGTATCGATCTCTTCCTTGTACCCCAATTTTTCAAAGATCGGTTCATTGGCATAGAGGGCCCGCATCGGTCCCGAGCCCATCGCGAAATAATCATCCGCCGTGATTTTCCAACCAGCATACTGGGAAAGCAAACAGGAGACCGCTGGGTCCGTGACGGTGACGTTCACTTTGGGGGTGAGTTGACCTTCGAGTCGTTCGAGCACGCAGTCGATATCCGCCAGATCTGCCATGCAAGCAAGCGATAGCAGCTGTCCCGCCTCGAGGCTTCCGGGGGCCTTCACGCCGCAATCAACGACTTGTGCCCCCTCAATGTCATGAATCTGACACCCGAGGACTTCACCGTTGGCGATCATGTCCTCCACGACGGAGGCGGACCATTCATTCAGCATCAGGTGTTCAAACATTGCGACGGAAACCTTTTGCCATTGCTCGTTCTAAAACGACTCTTCTCGATCCGATGACTCAAGTTCCTTTCTTCAAGTTCCTTTCTATGACTACTCCGGCCGTCCCGGGCGAATTTGCTCGATGGTGCTGATTCTCCCGCTCCAGGAGACGCTGTTGGGCGAACGCCCTCCATTCTTCCCTCGTCGATTCCGTCCTCTCTTTCGTCACAAGTGGCAAGGTTGTCATGACCCGGAGGTGGCATCGAATCCGTTGGAAAGGAGGGGCGATTGCTTTGAATCAGGATGGGCAGATCGGTCGATGGCAGGATAAGGCCGCTTTCTCTCTCGTGCTCAACGCCTCGGCGTTTGGACAGGGGACGACTTTGAGAAAGCCGGTCACTGCTCCTAGAGGACTGCACCCAATGGTGTTGAAGCATCCGCCCATCCATTCGACGCGACAAGTCGAGGCGACGATCACGCTCGAGGTTACCGGGACGAAGCAAAGTTTTCGTCTTCTGAATCCCACCCGCATCGGTCGATCTTCCGAATCTCATATTCGCTTGGGTGGCTCAGCGATCCAGCCTAGGCACGCAGTGATTGCGTTCGCAGATGGCCGTTGGTCGGTACAAGCAGAAACTCCCTCGGGCGCGATCGAGGTGAATGGGAAATCCACGCGATCCTCCGTTCTGAGCGAGGGGGACGTGATCGCCATTGGTGGAGTGATGATCAATTTCCACCTCGGTCCCTTTCAGGTTCCGCCGTCTCTTTCCAATCTCCCGCACGACCCGACCGACCCTCGTCGCGCGGTGATTACGGAACTCGCCAAGCGTCAAACGCAAATTGACTTAGCTCGGGCGGAGTTTGAAGCGGACCGCGAAACATGGCTCAGTCGGCTAGCGGCAGAGAAAAAGCAGATCGAGGAACGTCGTGTCGCTGCCGAGGAACGAGTCTTCTCCGCGGAGCGAGCACTGACCGCGCAGCGACTTCGTTTTGAATCGGAGTGGACCCAAGCACGCATCGACATCAACACTCGTCAGAAGGAACTTGACGGGGAGCAGCGCGATCTCGCGGAATCGCTTCGTCGTCTGTCCATTGACCGAGAGACTATCGTCCGGTTTCGTCGCGAGGCGGAAAAGACCAGGCAAACCGAGGAAGAGGCAAACCGGCGATCTCTTCGATCGACCGCTCGATTGATTCAAAAGCTACAGCGGGATCAGTCGGAACTTGATCGACGCGCGGAATCCGTCAAGAACGAAGAGAGCCGGCTCGAACAAACCAGATCCCGAATCGAACGGCAGCTTGAAATACGCGCTCATGAACTGGCCGGCTTGACCCGCCGAATCGACAACGAACGTATTCTCCTTTCCGATCTTCAGCGAAGACGTGCGTCGGGAGAAAACCCGCGACCGACGAGTACTGAAATCTCGACTTCCGCACCCATGGCAGTAGAAGTTGCTCAACTAGAGCAACTTGCTCGCCACATCGAAAAGATGACGGCCGAAATCGAAGAGAGCGCGAGCCAGGTGGAAATCGGCAATCGTCGCATTGCGGAGGAGCGCCGTCGACTCGTCCATTTTGCCCGCCATCTCAAGCAGCGGCAAAAAGAGCTTGATGAGTGCGAGCAAAAAACGATTACCCCACGGTTGGAAGAGATCGAGCGCCGCGAGAGAGAAGTGACGGATCACGAGGGAAAGCTGGCCGTCACAAAGCAGATTTTTGAATCAGAGCGAGCCGCATGGCTGGTCGAACGGGCGGCATGGGAGGAGACGAAGCTTTCTGATCAAGCCGCGCTTCGAGACGAGTGGAATCGGCTCAACCAGAAGCGTTCCCATCTCGTGTTGCATCATCGGCGTCGAATGGAGCGGTTCCGCCGAGATCGTGAGGAAGTGCGTCAGGACAGACGCCGCGTTCTGTCAAGAATCGGTGACCTCATGCGACGCGAGGCGCGCCTTGAAATCTTGAGGCAAGAGATTAGCGCGATGGAGCTTGTTCGGAGCGAGGAAGATCTTCGCCGTTCGGCTCAGTCCGATCCCTTCAATCCAAGGTTTGCTGATGAGCGGGAAACGCTTCTTCAACGCCGACGCCAGAATGAACAACGCTGGGTGAATCTGGAGTCGCGAATTTCAGAATCGCTTGAATCCATCGAGCGTGAGATCATCGCCGGCCGATCGCTTTCGTCGATGGGTGCAAATCCGTCCAAGGACGACGAACTCGACCAATTGAAGACGACGCTCGCGGCAATGAAACTTGATCAGACCCACCGTGCCAAGAGCTGGGAAGAGGAGCGTCGGCAATATCAGCGAGAACTAGAGAAGCTGCGCGGCGAACTGGAATCGATCGCGGTCAGTTACCTGGAACCGAATCTCGGTCAGGCAGCCTAAACCTAAAGAAACAGCGGCCTCAAATGGCCGCTGAATGCGTTTCGCTGAAAATCGCACACATCTTTACGTCGTCGGTGGAAAGTAGGTCCGCTCAAGGTACGTCGTGTCGACTTTACCGTCGTTGAATGCCTTGTCACGCATGATGCGACGGTGGATCGGAATCGTCGTGTGTATTCCCTTGATCGTGAATTCATCGAGCGCCCGACGCATGCAGGCGATTGCTTCTTCTCGCGTCGGCTGATGCACGAGCAATTTCGCTACGAGTGAATCATAATTTGGCGGAATGCGATAACCTGCCGCCGCGTGCGTGTCGACTCGCACGCCGAACCCACCTGGCACAATGAATTCCTCAATGAGGCCTGGCGACGGTCGGAAATTATGGTCGGGATCTTCGGCATTGATTCGGCATTCGATGGCTGCGCCGCGAAGCTTGATATCTTCCTGCTTGAACGAAAGCGGAAGTCCCGCCGCGATGCGAATCTGTTCTCGGACGATGTCGACACCGGTGACCAGTTCAGTCACCGGATGTTCGACCTGAACACGGGTGTTCGCCTCGATGAAGTAGAACTCCATGTTCGGTGCGAGCAGGAATTCGCAGGTCGCCGCGTTCACGTAGTTGCTCGCCCGCAGGAGCCTCACCGCAGCCTCGCACATGGCCTTTCGCACTTCGGGGGGTAAACCTGGCGCGGGGCTCTCCTCGACAAGCTTCTGGTATCGTCTCTGGAGGGAGCAGTCGCGCTCGTAGAGGTAGACGATATTACCGTGCGAATCCGCGATGACCTGTACTTCCACGTGTCTCGGGTATTCGACAAGCTTCTCGATGTAGACGGTACCGTCCTTGAACGCGTTTTCGGCCTCGGCGCTCGCCTGCTGAAGAGCAGTTCGGAGAGAGCTGTCGTTTCTGGCGATTCGCATGCCGCGACCGCCACCTCCCGCTGCCGCCTTGATGAGCACGGGGAAACCGATCTGGTGGGCAATCTCAATCGCCCGGTGCTCCTCCTTGACCGGACCGTCGCTTCCCGGAACGACCGGGACTTTATTCGCGATGGCGAGTTCTCGCGCGGCGGACTTGTTTCCGAGGAGCTTCATCGACTCATGCGAAGGGCCGATGAAGGCGATGTTGCAGGAACGGCATACCTCGGCGAAACGAGGGTTCTCCGAAAGGAATCCATAACCGGGGTGAATCGCTTCAACATCGGCAATCTCAGCAGCCGCGATGATACGGGGAATATTCAGATAACTTTCCGCCGAGAGGCCTGGACCGATGCAAATGGTCTCGTCCGCCAGCCGCAAGTAGGGCGCGCCACGGTCTGCTTCGCTATAGACGGCAACCGCTTGGATGCCGAGATCTTTGCAGGCACGGATGACTCGAAGTGCAATCTCGCCGCGGTTTGCCACAAGGATTCGTTGGAACACGTTCTTCCTCGCCCGGGTTGAATTCGAGGCAGCCGATGCCGCCCGCCAGATCAGACATAAAGTCGGGGGCGTGCCCCGTGTTGGCAACCTACGATCGTTTCCCGTGTCGACTCGACATGAATGCGTAAAGTCGGCACAGGTCGATGATGACTCACCGGCTTCACTCGTCTCCCATTGTCGTTGCGACGGCAACCGAGAGATCGAAGATTGGCTCGGCGGACAATCCGTTATCGGCTCGCACGCCGGGATTTCGTTCGCCGCCCGGATGTCAGTTTAGCCCGCTTCGACTCGGTACAAAACTTGTCCGTATTCGACCGGTGCGCCATTCTCGACGAGAATCTCACGAATCGTTCCCGAGCACCCCGCCTGAATCTCGTTAAAGACTTTCATCGCTTCGACAATGCATACGACCGAGTCCGCATTGACTCGACTACCGACCTTGACGAACGCTTCCACGTCAGGGCTTGAGGCGGCGTAGAAAGTCCCGACGATTGGGCATTTGATCTCGGTCAGCGAACTCGATGCGGCAGCAGGTTTCGCCGCACTTGCCGGTTCGGTCGAAGGAACGGGCGCGGCGGGAGCGGCGGCAACTGGGACCGGCGCGGGGGCAGCGGCCACCACTTGAGTGGTGCCACGCCGAAGCCGAAGTCGGGAGTTCTCCTGCTGCATGTCGATCTCGCTGAGATCGTTGTCGCGCATGAGACGCACGAGTTGCTTGATGCGGGACAAATCAAACCAGCTCGATTCCGAACCTTCTCCCTGGTTGTCCATTCTTCACAGTTCCTTTCCGCCGCGTGCCGGCGAGTGATCAGACGAGACAGATTTCTTCAAACTGTTTAGGGACCGAGGTGATGACTTCATGACCATGTTTGGTGACTAGTACATCATCTTCGATTCGAATACCGCCCCAATCTTTCAAATAGATTCCTGGTTCTACGGTAATGACCATTCCAGGGCGAAGAGGAGTATCATTCCCCGCTCGCAAACCGGGAGCTTCGTGGACGCGAAGGCCAAGACCATGTCCTAGGCTGTGGCCAAAGTATCGTCCGTAGCCCGCTTGATCAATCTTCTGACGTGCAATCTTGTCAATCTCCCCGGCGTTCACGCCAGGGCGAATAGCATCAATCGCTGCTAATTGTGCCTCTAGAACGACGCCATAGACCTTTGACAGCTTTGCATTTGGCTTGCCGGTGACCAGTACCCTTGTCATGTCGCTGTTATACATATCTCGCCGGGCACCCCAATCCACGAGTAGGAGTGGGCTTTCCTCACAACGATGATCCGTGGGAATCGCATGGGGGAGGGCGGCCCGTCCCCCGACCGCGCAGATCGGCGGAAACGCGGAGCACTCCCCTCCCAGGCTTCGGATCGTGGCATCTAAACGATTGGCCAGATCCTTTTCCGTGTCCGAAGGACGTAGGGATGCCCGCAAGACCGTGAACGCCCGCTCGGCGATCGAGACCGCATGCCGAAGTGAATCGAGTTCATCTTTGTCCTTGATGACGCGGAGTTCCTCTACGAGGCCGTTCGTCGGGATCCACTCCGCAGCGGGGGACCGTTCCTTTAAATCGCTCCAATCAGCAACATTGACCGCCCGGCTCTCGAATCCAATTTGTGAACCGATCGACTCTGCCCGATCAGCCGCCATGCTGATGAGGCTCTGGCCTGCCTTCCGAATTTGGGCCTCCAGACCGGGGCACTCTTCGGCAATTTGGTCCGTGAAACGGCTATCAGAAAGAATCACCGCTTCATTCTTTGAGAGAAAAAGCCAACTATCTTCCCCCCGAAATCCGGTCAGGTAATGAACGTTGGCGGAATCCGTAACAAGGAATCCTGCCAGTGATTTCCGCACAATCATTCGAGTCAAACGATCGCGCCGCTCCGGGAACCGATCAGGATTAGCGCGAGAAAACCGAGCCTCGATTGGACGCAAGTTGTTCATCTCCCTAAGATTGCCCGTCCATGGAACTGCCGTGGAAGTCGTTTTTGGGTATAGCGGTCTTCCCGGTTCCTGACGATGCCTCCTCTTGGCTCGTTTGTAGAGCGCTGTTGGAACGGAGATAGGTCGTGCCGATCGTTCATGTGGACGAGTTAATCGAAGCCGGTGTACATTACGGCCATCGGTCAAGCCGATGGAATCCCCGCATGCGGGATTACATTTATGGCAAGCGTAACCTCATCCATATCATTGACTTGCGGGAAACGGTGCGTGGCCTGATCCGGGCGTACCGATTCCTGTCAAAGGTTGCCGCCCAAGGCTCGCTCATTCTCTTCGTCGGCACGAAGCGACAAGCCCAAGAATCGGTTCAACGGGTCGCGACGAGCTGCTCGATGCCCTATGTCTCCGAACGCTGGATTGGTGGAATGTTCACCAATTTCCGGACGATTCGTAGCCGACTCCGCCGCTTGGAAGAGCTCGAGAGCCTACTCCGAACCGGCGAAATTCACGCGTACAGCAAGAAGCGGAAGTCGACCCTACTCCGCGAGCTTCGCAAGATTCGTCGTAACCTCTCTGGTATTCGTACCTTGAATCGAATGCCCGGCGCAATGATCGTCATCGATGCCCACAAGGAAGCGACGGCGATTCGGGAAGCCCGAAAGATGGGTGTTCCGGTGATCGCTCTTGTCGATACCGACAGCGACCCGACCGCGATCGACCTGGTAATTCCAGGAAACGACGACAGCGTTCGTGCGATCGATCTCGTCCTCGAGCGATTGGCCCAGGCAATCAAGGAGGGCTTCAATCAGCTTCCGAAGGATCAAGTCGAGAAGTTGCAAAATGACTTCACGAAGGCCCATGAGCCTGTCGTGATGAAGGAGTCGCTCCCGAGCACTCCTGTAGCGGCCGCTCCAGTGGAACCCGCTGCTCCGGCTGAGGCCCCCGCAGCAGAACCTGAGGCTCCGGCAGCCGAAGGCTAGTTTCTGGCGGCGAAAATTTACTCGGTGGGAGCGACGCGGTCTGCGTTCTCCCGCCACTTCATGAAGCTGCCGTCTGCAGCAAATCGGAATTCGAAATGGTCTTCCTGAACGCAGAGAACGGTTTCAGTCTCATTGAGGCTGATTCCCTCCGCGAGGGAAGCCTTTTCATTTAACGCGAACACCATTGGATTGGGGGAACAAAATCATGGCTCTTTCGAATGCCGAAGCCGTCAAGCAGCTCCGCGAGTTGACGGGCCTCGGAATGATGGAATGCAAGAAGATCCTCGCCGAGTTCAACGGCGATTTCGAGAAGGCTAAGGCCGAGGCCGCCAAGCGCGGCTTGGCCAAGGCGGGCAAGCTCTCGGGACGCGCCACCTCGGAAGGGGTGATCGAAACGTACATCCACTTCGACGGCAAGCTCGGCGTGATGGTCGAGCTCAACTGCAACACTGACTTTGTTGCCCGGAACGAGGACTTCCGTGCGCTCGCGAAGGGGATTGCTCTTCATATCGCGGCGTTGAACCCCGAAGTCATTCGTCGGGATCAGCTCGATCAGAAGCTTGTTGCCGACATCAAGACGCATCACATGTCGGAGATCAAAGGGAAGCCTCCCGAGGTGGCCGAGAAAATCGCCGAAGGAAAGATGAAGACGTACTTCGAAGAGCGGGTCCTGCTCGATCAGATCTATGTCAAGGACGAGTCAAAGAAAAAGACCGTTCAGCAAGTCATCGAAGAGCACATCGCGAAGCTCGGCGAAAACGTCACGATTTCGCGTTTCGCTCGTTTCAAGGTTGGCGAAGGTTCCGCTCCTGCTGCTGAAGCCTAAGCTTTTGGGCTCTTTCGATACTTGAACATCATCGCCGATCGCGAGAGATCTCGATCGGCGTTGGCATTTCTTGGGTTGGACTCAGTCGTCATCAACGCGGGGGTCAGCGAATGGATCATAGGTGAAACAATCATGTCACCGAAGCCGAGATTGGCTGTTAGAAATGAACAAAGCCGGGCCCGAAGACCCGGCTTTCATGATTTATCCACCGCTCATTACTGGCGAATGTCGATCATGCATTAATTCGCAGCATAGCTGGTGCCGGTCGTCGTTTGGCCGACGACGATGGGGCCGACCGTCATGCGACGGGTAACATTGTCGACGGTCAAATCAAATGTGACGAAGATCGTCGAGCCGCTTGCGGCAGATCCTGGCACATTGATGTTGATATCGGTGAGCTGATCCGTCTGCACCGTGCCCCCAGCGGGGAGGTTCGGGAAGGTGGCGCCGCTGATACCCTGCGGTGAAGCTCCCGCACTTCCACTCGTCGACGGACTTTGTCCCACGCTCACGTTCGAAACCGCCACCGTCGTTGGGTTCTGAACAGCGAGATTCAATTCGAAGCATTCGCCCGCTTCGACGATACCGTTCGGGTTACCCGTGCAGAGTGCTTGCCGTGGTGGAGAAATCACTGTCGCCGTTACGTTCAAGCGATCGGCGAAGGGGACGTTTCTCTCCTTGAGCTGTACGGCTACATCGCGATTGACCGGCTGCATCGCCCAATCCTTGCCGTCGACGCGACAAAGTCCATCGGTCTGGACCGACGGGCCAGGTCCGAACAGGTAGGAAAGCATGGCATAGCCGCGGAACCCGGCGTCGCCGCTGGTGAAGTCGAGGCGAACCATCGTTCGGTTGAAGAGGTAAAAGTTCGTGAATGCACCTAGTCCCCAATTTCGGTTGTCTGGTCCGCTACCCCAGTCGGCAATCATGCTGGACATACCAACTTGAAGTCGTGGAGCGAGATAAGTACCGACGCGGAGTTGATAGTCGCGAGCGGCCACGCTGATCACATTCGTCGTGGCGGGGAATTGATCAATGGGGCTACCATAACCGAATCCGACCGCTCCGTCGAAAGTGACTGGGAATCTCTCGTTGGCAAAGAGCAGGGCACCGAACATCGGGCCGGCTTTGCCAAAGTGGTTCTGATCATCCACGAAACCACCGAATTTGAGCCAATGCTCTGCCCCGCCGTAGCTACGAAGACGAAGGCTGGCATAGCTGTCGACCGAATAAGTGAAGTTTGATTGGCCCAGATAGGAATCATTGACCACGCCGAAAAGTCCGCGGGTCATGAGGACGGCCCCGTCGGTCTCGAAGAGCTTGAGCGTCGTACCGCCGTTATAGACCGTTTGGTTCGGATTGCCGAAGACCCCCGCGCTGACGTCACGAATGAAACCCGTTCCGTAGTTGCCAAACAGTCGTGCACCAACTCCACCACCACCGCCGTAGACCGACATATTTCCCAGTGAGCCGAGGCCGATTTGTTGGCCTCCCTGCTGGCTGATCGCTCCGATCGATGACGAGGGATCGACGATTTCGCCGGCGAAGTTTTGATCGTCGACGGGAGTCGGTTCGACGATGGAGTTGCTCGTTTTCTGCTGAGGCTGGCTCTCGGCCGGGACCGCCTCGAGCTCCGACTGCATGACGGTCGGCAGCGTGGTATCGCCGTTCCCCTCCCAAATGAGAAGGTTGTCCGCCTTTACCGACGCCAACGTCCATCCCACGCCGAGTACCATCACGGCAGGACCGAGGAGTCTATAAGCCCACCGAGCAAGGCGGCTTCCCTGCGCCATAATGCACTTCCTTTGACGAAATCGCGGACAGATCAAATGAGGCCCGCGATCGATCCCTTCCATCGTTCATGAGCCAGGGGAGGGTTGAATCTCCCTGCAATGCCCACGCGCGACGGATGCTCGTTCCGCTTGTCATGATTGATCGGCTGGCAAGATGGTCGGGCTAAAGCAATTGTTCGGGTTCTGCCGGATTTGCTTGGACTGCGAGATTTGAGGAGATTGCGGAAGATACGGGGATGGCTTGAACCATCGTTTAACCTATCGAGTTCGCCGCCCATAACCCTACACCACGACGGACGGATCCCGTTTAACGATGAAGAGGCTGTGGAGAATTAATGATCTTTTCCGTCCGGTTCGCAGACTTCTCGCTTCTACCCGGATGAGGGTTTGGTCTGAGCATCGATCGTTACCAAAGTGGAAAGAGACGAGGCCGCCATGGCGAAGCTTTACCAATTGGACATCATGCGAAAGACCGGATCAGACAAGAAGCAAACATCGTACGAGGTCGTCGCGAAGATTCTGATCATCGACAGTGCCGAAGACGACGACGACAAATGGATGATGATGGAAGAGTCTCGGGGAACCATTGACCCAGGTAGCGGGAATTGGTTCCGAAGTAGCTCTCTCAAGAAGGTTGTCCTCACCGGAAAGGTCGAACATGGTCTTCGAAATGAGGCTTCCCTCGAATATGAAACGTGGCCGTTGAAAGTCGGTCAGATGGGTAAATTCACCACTTGGAAGATGATCAACATTTGGGATGCGACGTTGGAATACACTTACTTCGTCTATTCCGCGCAGTAGTTCGGGTTCTTTCAAGAGTCGATCAGCAGGAAACGATACGTCCCGCGTTGAGGCGGGACGCGCGTGGAATCAGTTCTCTACCAGCCGACTCGCTTATGCGGCCTTTCGGAATCGCTTTTTGGCGAACATTGCAAAGCAGGCCAAGCCGAATCCCGCCATGACGAACGAGGACACTTCGGGAACGGCCGCCGTCTTGCTGTCTATGTTCGATGCGAACACGTCTGACGTCGGCTTATTTCCAATCACACTGATACCAGTCGTATAGGTGAAGCGAAGTCCGCTGCTCGTGTAGTGGACGAATTCCATGAAGTAGGCGATCCAACCACTTTGCGGCGTGAGAAATCCTGTGGAAAAAGTTCCATCTCCAAGGTAATCGATGAGCGACAGGCTTTGTTCCTGCCAGATATCTCCGTAGATCGCATGACGAAAGTCAGGCTCAAGCGGGTTATAGGCGAGCCAGAGATGAACTTCGTCCGGCAATGTATCGAGGTGGGCGGTGATGTTTTCTCCGTTATCGCTGATGTTGAAGGTGTAATGCGGGAGGGGTTGGTTGTGTGCGATCGCATCGAAGTAGGCTAGATACCCTTCCGCGACATCATCTGTTCCCACCGAGCCGTGCCCCGTATTGGGAACGTAGCGAAGCCATTTGTCTCCGGGGAGCTGATCGTAATAGTATCTGCTCGAATCGATGACGAAGAATTCGTCCCCTGCCGAGTTGACGATGTACTTCGGAATGTCGGTGTATCGATCCATGTATTCGTACGGGTCGATCAGATTGAGCGCTTCTTTATATCCTGGATCGCCGAAGCGGAGCGGCAAGTCATAGCCGATATAGTCCTTGAGCGCGATCGAGTACTTGTTCCCCTGACTGTCGACGACGTAGGAGCCAGGGGTATTGATGTCCTTGTAGACATCAGGATGATGCTTGAATTGTTCCTGGATGTTCAAGTTGTCGTAGACGAGTGGCATGATTGCCTTGACGCGGTCATCCGCGGCCGCTGTCAGCCATGTGGTCCAGCCTCGTTTTGATCCCCCAAGCACCACGAAATCGCTAACCGCGTTCGTTCCCCCGGACTGAGGAAGATTATTGACGAGCGACTGAACGGTATCCATCGCCCTTACCGCCGACTTGGTCATCGGCAATAGGGCGGGCCAATCGGTCTTCGAACCGTCGCTTTCAAGGTATTGATTCAACGTGTAAGCGATGATGGCGTCCTCAGAACGATTCACCGGGTTCCCCTTGGGATCTTTCTCGGCAGCGAACTGCGTCGGCTCATTCGGCACTTGATTGAGGACGGCCACCACCGATCCAGTCGCGGCGGCCGATTGAATCGCACGCTGAATGTTGGAGTCATTCACCAGATCGTCTCGAGTCAGGGGTTCGTTCGAATTCGATCCTCCTCCGATGATAAGACTCGCGGTGCTCGTCGATTGAAACTTCGGCACGACGACGACCATGTCATGTTTCCAAACCGAGGGGCTCACGGTCGCGCTATCGAGCCATCCTTGAGACTGCATCTGAAGAATGTAGACGGTGCTGCCACTCGAATAGAAGCTGTCGGTAACTGCGTATTTGTAGTTTGGGTCGGGCGCTTTGATGAAGTCGTCGAGAAGAACGTTCTCGTCAGCGGCATGAACGATGGATGTGAGGCAGAACGCAACGAGGAAGACTGCACGTTTCAAGGGAGAGAATCCTTCGCACAGGAGGGTTAACACTTGCGGGGGCTTAAAGCGGTCAACCGGTTTGATGATTATCGAGGGAACTTTGTTCCAAATAATCTCCGGCTATCACGGCAATACACGAAGACCACGTGGGACTCAGGAACTCAAGGGAGGATTGAGAAACCCAAAGCAGCGAGCAGTCAACCGACGTTTAAACCCAGGGAGGATCGCCTTCGCCGACCCAGCGATGACGAATTCATGAAGATTGGGCCCAAGCGATCATTGTCTAATTCGGCCCGGCCTGTCAAGAGTTCAAGATTACGAAAAGTCTATTTATCAATGATTTTGCGCGAGATGATTTCACAAATCGAGAATCAGACATCCACTTCTTGACGGCTGACCAGTACCTCTTTACCGTATGTATCTCCCTAAAGGTTCATTCAAGGAAGGTTAGACCTTTTTCGTGATCGCGGCAGGCGAGCTATTCCTTTCGAACGAGCCTTCGGGCTCGGTTTACAGTGCTCGGCTCGGTCGATCCATTTGGATGATGCATCAACGTCGGCTGGTTGGCTCCCCCCACGCTTTTCCATGCGTCCGAGTCGCTCGTTCGACGTGATGTGTTACGTCTCTCCTCGCCCGGTTGTGATCTGAGCATTCAAGGTCTCCGTGCCACCCGCGCGCGATAGGCCTCGTGTGTCAGCCGGTATGTTGAATCTCACTAATCTCATGGCGCGTAGGCCGTGAACAGCAGAGGTAAGCCGACACCACGACAATTTTGACCCGCGGAACGATTTTCGATCGAACGCATTTTTCATCGAACGGTTTCTCAAGATCGTTCGTCCAATGGTTCGTCCGAACTCAGCTCTTTTCTGTGCTGAGATCTCAGAGCGGTTTGATGCGGGTACTCGTCTGTTGTTCGCTGAAGAATTGCGCTGATCCTAATTCATTATCCGACTTATCCGCACCTAGGAGAGTTTGAATGGCGACTTGGTCCCTTTTTTCACGTCGCGATCGAGGAATGAGCGTTCGGAAAAGCCGCTCTCCTAAGTCAACGATATGGTCCAAAATACGGCGTGGCGGATATTTACTGGAACCGCTCGAAAGCCGACTGGTGATGACCGGTCCGGCCGTGAGTCAGATCCTGATTGATAGCGTGGTCTTCCATAATGGCGACATCTACAATCAAGCCGCGCGCGAAGTCATTATCGATTTCGACCAGAATCAAGTAATCGATCCCACCACGCTCGGCGGCATTCAGTTCATCGGCTCGGGCGGCGACAATATCTTCGGGAACGGCAACGACAAGACGATCACCCCGGCTTACATCGGGCTCGGCAAGACATCAAACGAAGTCGTCGCGCGCTTCGACGGCGGGCTTGGTCAGGACAACTACCAGATTCAAATCGTCGGCGCCGGGATCTCCGCGCTCCGCAACACCGCTCAAGAAGCGTTTAACAAGGGGGTAAACCAAACCTTCACATTCCAGGTGCGAACGCCGCTCGAAATTTTGGCCGTGGTACCGCAACCGGTCACGCGAAGCGGGGGGACGCTGAATCCGCAGAACAACCAGATTCAGGTTTACTTCAACCAAGACATCGCCGCGTCGGTGGCGACGAAGTCCGAGTTGTATCAGCTCATCAACACTAAGGGAACGCTCGACACGACCGATGACGTGCTCGTCAATCAGTCGAATCCACTCAGCGTCACGTACGATGCCACTCGCCGAATGGCGACGCTAAGCTTCAGCACGCCGATCACTGAGGGAACGTACCGCCTCCGCGTCGGCAACAACGATCCCTTGATCTCAACACCGACCACGGTGAATGTCATCACCGATCCGGGAGAGATGTTCTCAAACGCCAGCAGTCTGGGAAATCTCGGTGGCTCAGCGGGCGTACAAACGAGCATTCTCATCAAGGGGCAGAACATCCAAGCATCGGATGTTCCCGCTTATAACCTTTCGTTCCCCGGAACGAACGATTACCCCGGCACGCGCGTCGTTGACTCGGGTGGATCACACGAGGGGTACGTCGGCGGACAAGATGGCAGCGCCGGGATCGAAAATCTCACCTACTCATTCGACCCGAATTATGGAACCGACATCAACGGCATTCCGCTCATCAATCAAATCACCGAGACTCAAAAGGTTCGCGCCCGGCAGATCTTCGATCTCTATGGGTACTACCTCGGCATCACGTTTACTGAGGTAGCGTCCGGCGGAAACATTGTCGTCGTAACAGGTGATCCACGCGCTGCGGATCCGACTGTACCTCCTGCGGGGGTCGGCGGTATCGCGGGAAAGGGACTTGCCATCATGAATAGCGCCCAAAACTGGGGCGCGAGTGAGTTCGGTGGCGCGTGGTTCAACACCGCCATGCACGAGATCGGTCATTCGATCGGATTGCTTCATGCTTCTGATCTCCCGAGTCCCAACGTGATGGGGCAAGCGGGAGACAGCCTCGTTCCGACATCGACCGCGCCGTTCGAGGCGGCGTTCCCTGACCCGGCGGCCATTCTGCACGGGCAGGTTCTTTTCCGTCCGGAAAGCCGCGACATCGACTTTTATTCGTTTCAAGTCGGCGCCGTGGGTACGCTGACGGTCCAGACCATCGCGCAGCGCTTATCGGGATCGGCAAGCTCGCTCGACACCGTCATCAGCGTCTACGATCAGGACTACAAGCTCGTCGCAAGGAACGACAACTACTACGGCAAGGACTCTTACGTTCAGCTCAGCGGGCTCGCGGCGGGGACTTATTACGTCGCCGTCACCAGCACCGGGAATACTGACTTCGACGGCCGCATCGACGACAGTGGCATGGGAGGAACGACCGAAGGAACATACGATCTTCGCATCGATTTCGATCCCCTCGCGAAAAATAGCGTGATGACCGGCGTGAACGGTCTCGCCCTCGACGGAGATTCTGACGGCAAAGCTGGTGGCGATTTCGATTTCTGGTTTCAGTCAGGTTCCACCATCTATGTCGACAAGGTGGCCTCTGCCGGAGGGAATGGTTCGGCTGCGACCCCTTACCAAAACATTGCAGATGGATTGCTGGCGGCTAGCCGACGAATCGTCGTGCCGGCCTCGGGCGGCGCTTTCATTAAGGTCGGCGATTACTTCAGTGTGAATAACGGGACGACGCAGGTCGCCACGTTCTACTTCACCACGAATGGTGCCGATCCCGCGACCGATTCGCTCGGGCGCCGACGCATCCTCTTCGCCACGTCTGATACTTCACTTCAATTGGCCACAAAGATCGCGAACGCGATCAATGGCGTTTCCGGTTTTGGTGTGAGCGCCAACGCTACGGGGGCGATTCTTTCATTGGCTCCGACCGTCTCAGGGAATGCTCCCACGATCGACTTGTCGGGGAGCAGCGCTCTCTTGACGACGCCGAACATTGTTCGCATCGAGGGGAACGGCGGAACGGACGGCAATATCAGCACCGTTCAAGATAACACTCCCTACATCATCGCGGAGGGAAGTGCAGACGGGAACCAACTCGTCGTTCCTCAGGGCGTGACCGTGATGGTTGACCAAGGGACGATCATCAAGCTGGCGGGGGCGAATATCACCGTCGGTGATTCGCTCGTCAACGTCGACCGAAGTGGAGCCGCGCTACAGATTCTCGGTACGCCGAATGCGCGCGTCGTTCTGACTTCTCTCAATAATGATTCCGTCGGGGGCGATGCGCCGAACTCGGTCAGCAATCCCTTCACGGGGGATTGGGGCGGGGTCGTCTTCGGCTCGAGCGCGGACTATGAGAAGCAGGGGATCTTCCTCAACTACGTCAACCAGGCGACACTTTCCTACGGCGGTGGAACGGTCAACGACACCGGCAATCCCATTCAGCGTGACGTGATCACGGTCGAAGGGGTTCGTCCAACCATCACGAATAACATCATTGTCAACAACGCCGGCGCCGCCATTTCCGCGGACCCTGACTCATTCAATGAGACCGATTACGGCAAGTACGAGTCATTCAATGTCGATTACAGCCGCAAGGGAATCGACATTCACGGCAACATCGTCAACGATAACAGCTTCAACGGCCTGTTCGTTCGGACGATCACTCCGGTCGATGGCTCTACCAAGGAATTCACCGGCTTCGCTCATTTCAGCACGCTCGACATGGTCTACGTAATCGGCGAGAACATTCTGCTCTCGCAGGCCGCGGGCAACCTTTACAACTACACGACGGCGTTTTCCGCGGATGTGAAAAATTGGTCGGTCGCGAAGATGGCCGCTCCGAATTACGTCATCCTCGACGATGGAGCTTCATCGAACGATGAGGAGTATACCGGCCTGACGATCACGCTCGGCGGCACGACCGGCCCGAGGGCGAAGATTCTTTCCTACGACGGCGCGAAGAAGATCGCGTACCTCGATACGACCGTCACCGTCGCACTTGGCCCTATTAAGTACTTCATCTCCGGCGTGAAGGCGAAGGTCGCCGGCAGCCTCGTCATCGATCCAGGTGCTATCCTCAAGTTCACGAATACACGCATTGAAGCGGAGATGGGGGCACTTCTCCTTGCCGAGGGAACGGCGGATCGTCCGATCATCATGACGTCGGTCGCGGACGATACCTACGGTGCCGGCGGAACATTCGACACGACGAGTGATCACTCGAATTCGAAGCCGGCTCCCGCGAACTGGGCGGGTGTCTATTTCAGCCCGACTTCGTCCGGCTCACTCGACAATGTGCGCATGACTTACGCGGGTGGGGCGTCAGACATCACCGGCAAGTCCTCGACGTTCAACGCGGTCGAGATTCATCAGGCGAAGGTCCGCATTGCCAATAGCTATTTCGGATTCAATGCGGGGGGTGGGTCGGCGAGCAATCAAGATCCGAACCGCGACGGTAAGGGCGTCACCTCTTCAGGTGTCATTTACACCCAGTACGCGCAGCCCGTCATCGTTGCCAACACGTTCCAGAACAATCTCGGCCCAGCCGTCAGCATCAATGCCGACGCCATGTCCACGGTGGTGCAGGGTGATTCCGGCAGAAGCACCGGTTTTGCCAGCGCCTACACGCAGTACAACGACAATCACGGCGCCCTCGTTCGCGGAAACTTCCTGCAGAGCAATGCCCTGAACGGCATGGTGGTGCGCGGCGCGACGCTGACGACCGAGACCATCTGGGACGACACGGATATCGTTCACATCGTCCTGAACGAAATCGTCATCCCGAACCTTCACGTTTATAACGGCCTGATGCTGAAGAGCAGTGAGTCGGCAAGTCTGGTCGTGAAGCTACTCTCCTCGCCCGCGCTAGGTGAAGCCGGCATCACGGTGACGGGAACGCCGATCGACATCAACGACCGGATCGGCGGATCGCTTTATATCCTTGGATCGACGAAGTATTCAGTCATCATGACCTCGCTGAAGGACGATTCCGTCGGCGCGGGTTTGGATTTGAAGGGCAACGTCGTTACCGACACCAATAACGACGGAAGCTTCATCAACGGAAACGGTGCCGCTCCATCAGCCGGTGATTGGCGAAGCATCGACGTCACGCAGTATGCGAACGACACCAATGTCGCGATCTATTACGAAAAGGAAAAGCCCTACGTCGGGACTTCCAACTCGAATAACACCCCGGCGAAGGCGGAGTACCTGGGGAACCTCGCCGCCAATATTCAATCGGGTGACGATACGTCACGGCTTGGCTTCCAAGTCCACGGTTCCATTGCTTACGACAGCCCGACCGATGCTGATGTTTATCGATTCAGCGGCGTGGCCGGAAGTGAAGTTTGGATCGACGTGGACATGACCCGGTACGCGCTCGATGCGATCGTGGAACTCGTCGACGTGAATGGGAGCGTGCTCGCCCGATCGCAAGGGAACGGATCGAGCCTTTATCAGAACTTCCAGCTCCCCGCGAACTCAGGCCCGCAGACGATGGATAAGGATGCATCGCTCGGCGGAGATCCTGCGAACAACTATGACTTCTACTCGATCAATGCGAAAGATCCGGGGATGCGGCTTGTCCTTCCCGGACAGTCCGGTCAGCGGCTCGATTACTACGTTCGAATCCGCTCGAATCCGCAGACGACCGCGACGATGTCGAACATCAACGATCCTCAAACCGGTCTCAGCCGAGGTGAGTATCAGCTCAATATCCGTCTTCAGCAGGTGGATCAGAAGCCCGGCACGACGATCCAATATGCCGACATCCGTTACGCGACAAATGGCATCACGGTCGCTGGCCAGCCGTTGCATTCTCCGCTCACCGGAGAGGCGGCCGACAAGGAAGCTCCGGGCCAAACAGGACAGAACGACTCGCTTGGAGCTGCCCAAAAGCTTGGCAACTTGCTCGGCATTGATCGGAACACGATCAGTGTCGGAGGCTTCCTTAGTAGCCTGAATGACGTCGACTGGTATCAGTTCACCGTCGACTTCGATTTCCTTCAGACGATCGCGGGTCTGAATGCCGCCGGCTTGAGCTGGCCGGCCATCTTTGACATCGATTATGCCGACGGCATCACCGGTCCGGATACGACGCTTTCGGTGTTCGATGCGAACGGGAACTTGATCCTGGTCGGACATGATTCGAACGTCGCGGACGATCGCACGAATGCGGCGGGAAGCCCCAATGCGCTGAACGGCGGGTCCTACGGAGCGAACGATGCCTACATCGGCACGGCCCAGTTGCCTACCGGCCGCGTCGGTTCCGCGTCGCAGACGTATTACGTCGCCGTCTCCTCCAAGGCGACCGCACCGAAGGTCCTCAGCCAGTTCTATGACGCCAATTCGTCGACCCCGTTCGTTCGCCTCGAACCGGTCAACACGATGAAAAGAGTCGTCGAAGACCACATCGGTTACGCGGGATACTACTTAACTAGCCCGAGTGGTGGTGGTTCTAGCGGCGCTCCGACGAATCCTTCAAAGCTTCTCTTCGGAAGTATTCAGGGATCGCCGAATTCTGTTGCCACGAACGCGAACCCTTACACGCTGTCGGATGTCGTCCTCTTCGTGTCGCGTGGATCGTCCCTCTTCACGTACAACCCGTTCACCGGCGCGCTGCAGACGACTTTTGGTGACAATAGCCTGTCATTCAATAATCAGTCGGTCAATGACATCGCCATGCGTCCAGACGGTTTGCTCTTCACTCAAACCCGCGGTAACAACGACACTCAAACCGGCAACTATGTTCTCGTTGATACAGGGAACGCGGGAAAGACGAATCGCGGTGATGACGGTATTGCGCTTCGTGAAACTTTAGGTGGCACTGATTACACCGCGATGACCTTCCTTGGACTTGATCCTTCAGACGTCGACAACACTGGCTTCAGATTGCGCTATGTCGATAACCTCAACCGGTTCTACTGGGCCAATCCCAATACGGGAGCCGTGGATCCTCTCTCAACCACTGTCATACCACGAGGTACGATCGAAGTCGCTGGCCAGACAATCGGTATTGTAAGGGGTCTTGCGTCCGTCTATCCGAACTACAATCCCGCCAATGGTTCGGCTGGCGGTGGGGAACGGGTCTATGCGGCGACGGATAAGGGCTACATCATCCAGATCGATGGAAATGACGGCAAATCGGGCAACTTCACGAAATTTGCCGACCCGGCGGACAGCAGCAAGGTCCTTGAATTCCAGAGCTTGACCCGTGCTCCGATCAACCTGGAAGGAGGGAAGTACACGAAGATTCTCTTCGCGACGACCACCGATGGTCGGATGTTT
Organism: bacterium; assembly: GCA_019748235.1. Lineage (GTDB taxonomy): Bacteria > Planctomycetota > Planctomycetia > Kolteriales > Kolteriaceae > JAIEPU01. The sequence continues at coordinate 45,367 of JAIEPU010000111.1, read as the reverse complement.
GCCATTGATGTGTCCGGCTCAACGGCCGTCCTGGCGAACGTCCTCGCTGGTGGAAAATCGAGCGTCAAATTGCAGTCCATTGGCGATGTTGCAAACTCGGGAGCACTCATCAACGGCATCGCTTTCTCGACACTCGATTTCAATCTCTGGCACCCAACATTGCGTGAAGCGACTTCGCCAGGACATGGCATAAACGATACCTATGACGGATCGCGAATTACGGGGCTGACTCAGGCGGTTGATGATGCGGCCGGCCTTGCCAGTTATCGATTTGGCCTTGATCTCAAAGATAGCGACAAAGCTGTCGTCAATATGTTCAACGCAAGCGTCTACCGTTTCCGAGGTCAGGGTTCGAACGGGGATGCCGTCGTCGATACCTATAATTTGCCGGGTGGTGCCGCGGGATCGTTGACGAGCAATACGTTCAGCCTGAAGGGCTACTCTGCGCTCGATAAACCCACGCTCTATTTTAACTACAATCTCGATACACAGAATGCTGCAGGGAAGACGGATAACCTTCCGAATGCGGATACGATGAGAGACAGCTTCCGCGTCTACATCAGCAATGACGGAATTAATTGGTTTGAATTAACCACGAATAACTCCACTCGCTCGCTTGATTTCGGTACGGCTACCGGCAAATCAGAATTGGGAGGACACTACACCGAATCTGGTGGCCAATATCAAAACCTGACCAATACGTTGAACGATTCGCAGGCACGCATTCAAGAAACGTTTGATGAGCAAGGATGGCGACAAGTTCGAGTTGACCTCGGCGACTTCGCGGGGATGGACAATCTGAAGTTGAGGTTTGACTTCTCGACGGCGGGCGATTCTGATCAAGCCGCACAGATGAAAGTCAACTTGCTTGATACGAACACTTCTAAATTGTGGGGTTCAACTTTCACTACTCAGCTTCAGGATGGCACAGGCCAGGCGAGTTTCAAGTTCGTTGATGTCGGGGGTACGGTTTCGCCAGAATTTACCGCGGTGCAAGTGGCCGCCTCCTATGGATCGCTCGCTCAGGCGAACGCAGCCGTCGCTGCTGCCATCGCGGCAGCCATCAACTCAGCAAACAAGACCTACACGGCTCAGACGATTGGTGATCTGGGGACCATCGCCGATCGCTCTCAGTTCGCGACAAAAGATACGGTTGAGCTGAACGTCGGCCTTCGGAACACTAGAGCAGTGTTTTTTGCCTCCACTCTTGTAGATTTCGGCATCAAGTACTCGGTTACACCGTCTGAGAATCAGAATGTCGATCTTGTTTCGATTTCTCAAGTGGGAATGACGAATCTGAATGATCGCACCATCCCCGAGTACTTGGAGGGGGATGCATTCGGCAATTTCGAATCGATCGAAAAGGGACAGAACAACAATCACCGCGGCGTTTTCATCGACGACATCATCATCGGCTTCGCTGAGCGGGGCGAGATGGTGACTCGTGCGACCAATACCGCGACAAGTGAGTCGTCCGATTTCCAAACATTGCCGAAATCCACCAATCCCAATGATCCCGTTCCTCAACTCGTCGGCGCTTATCAGCTCGAAATTCGCCGCGGCACGGAGTTCGGAAAAGTCACTCTCGAAAATGCGGCGCCTCCCGGAAAGCCTGCTCCTCTCGACATCACTGGCGCGACTTCTTTCGACACCAATGACCGGTTGTCGAACGGTTGGAGCATCGCCCTGAAGGCAGGAAATCAAATCGCCAATGGGACCGGCTTCACGATTTCGGATGGCTACAACACCATTGGCTTCGAATTCGCGCGGCGGGGAGTGGCCGTCGGAGCCGGTCGTGTTCAGGTCGAAATCGATGACACTATGGACGATTCGCGAGTCGCTGACGCCCTCGCGAACGCGATCAATAGTGTCGTCACGCTCGGCAAGGTTTTGAAGGTTAACGCGACGACGCTGAACCTCGAGAAGTCGGGGAATCAGCCAAATCCGAAGTCGAATATCGTTACCCTGTTCAACGCCGCCAAGGTTGACATCCTCAGCATTCTGGGCACTGCGGGAATCTTCAAGCATTACGGCGTTGAGCTTGGACGTTCGGGCTTCTACAGCGAACTCGGCGACTCCAACCTCGAACGGCTTCAGGGAATGATTCTGATCACGAACAACTCGATCAGTAACGTTTCCCAAGTTGGTATTGACGTCAAGCTGTCGGATCGCGATTCGAGCACCGATCTCACCGCTCCAGGCGGTATTCGGAACGTACCGGGGCTCAATTCGACGCGGCAAGTTCCGGGAACGGTTCTCACGAACAACGTGATCTCGAACTTTGTCGACGCGGGCATCCGCTTTGCCGGCGTCGTCAATGCGAACGGCAGCCCTCTTTCTCCGATTCCGTTCGGCCGCATCGTGAATAACTCGATCTGGGGAGGAGTGACCGCGACAGGGATCGGCATCGACGTATTGAACAGTGCCGCTCCAACCCTGATGAATAACATCATCGCGAGCACTCAGACCGGAATTCGCGTGGATGCCACGTCACAGTCCGCCACCCAGGAACTTTCGAACCTTTTCCAGGGGAACGTCACCAATAAGCAGGGGGGCGCTCTTGGAAATTATGATTTGATCCAGGCGACCACGAGCCCGATCTTCGTCGACGCCGCCCGAGGCAATTTCCAGCTTCGTCCAGGGACGGCCGCGAATCCTAATCTCGCCGTCGACAGTGCGAATAATTCGCTCGACGACCGCATTGGCATCATGAACGTGCGGATGGCCCTCGGCATGTCGCCGTCGCCGATCGTCGCGCCTGATGATGACCGAAATGGTCAGAAGCGGGTCGATGATGCCAGCGTCACGTCTCCTCCAGGACTTGGAAGCAACACCTTCAAGGATCGTGGTGCGATTGAACGTGCCGACTTCCTCGGTCCTTATGCATTCCTAGTCACACCACAAGACAACGGACCGGGCGACACTAATTCCGCGCTCGGCAGCGTGGCGATCACTGCCGGATTCGGAACGTCGAAATTTGAAGTCGGCTTGGTTGACCTCATGGGATCGGGGATCGATCAGCAAAGCATCGCCGCCAATGACGTGGTGCTTACGCTCGGAAGTCAAACCCTTGTCCAAGGGGTCGATTATACCTTCAAGTATGACCTGGCCCGTGACGTGATCGTGCTCACTTCGGCGGGAGCTCAGTTCCGCGCGGGCACTTATCAGATCGCACTGAACAACTCTGCCACCGGTATCCTTGACAAGGCGGGAAATCCGGTACAGTCGAATACCTCGGACAAGAAGACGGTATTCAACGTCTCGATCGTTCTCACCGGTCCGACCGGTGTTCTCACCGCGCCGCAGGATGGCGGTCCAAGCGATTTGAATACAGCCGCCAACGACGTCACCGTGAAGACAGCGCAGGGTCTGACGACACTGGAAGTCACGCTGGCTGGTGGCGTCGGTGGAATTAAGGATTCAACGGTCGACGCAACGAAGGTCACTCTGCTAAAGAATGGCGTCCAGCTCACGCTCGGATCGGATTACGTCTTCAGTTATGACTCAACGACGGACAAGATTCGCCTGACGTCGGTTGGCCAACTCTTCGTTCCCGGCCAATACTCCATCCTGATCAACAATACTCAGGATGGCGGAATCCTCGATAATAACGGCAATCCGATTCAACCGAACCGCAATAACGGCACCGTCGCGTTTAATGCGAACCTGTTACTGGCGGGGCCGGTTGGAGTCGTTTCCGCGCCGCTCGATAACGGCTCTTCAGACAATGATCCGCTGGCCAATCACGTTCAGGTCGTCAGCACCAGTGGATTGCCCAAGATCGATATCTTGCTCAAACAAGATGCCGCCGCCATCAATGCCTCGACCGTGACGGCATCCACCGTGAAGCTATACCGCGGCGGCGTCCTCTTGGTGCGCGGAACCGATTACAACTTCAGCTACAACTCCGGCACATCGACGATCTCGCTCGTGCTCACGGATTTGACGAAGGTGCCCGCGGATTACAAGGTGGTTCTCGACAATACCCTTGCCACCGGTATCCGGGATTTGGCGGGGAATCGTTTGCAGCCGAATCAAGCGGATGGAACGACCACCTTCTTTGTCTCGATCGCGGCGCCTGGACCGGTTGCTTCGCTCGTCGATCCACTCGATGGATCGAGCCAGGACAAAGATCCGACGCCGAACAATGTGCTGTTCTATTCGCAGACGGCGGTCAACCAGTTCCAGATCCTCTTGGGACAGGTCGGCTTCGCGATTAATGATTCGACCGTCACTGCATCAAAGGTTGTCGTTACTCGCGACGGCGTCCTCCTTCAACAGGGAGTCGACTACGCCTTCGTCTATCAACCGACGACGGATATCATCACGATCGCTTCGGTCGGATCTGATTTCCAGCCAGGTCAATACGACATCAAGCTCGACAATTCGGCCACGGGAATTCTCGACGCACAAGGTAACCAGCTTCGTCCCAATCGGGCATCGGGAACGACCGAGTTCGTCGTATCCTTTACTCCTCCAGGACCGATCTCGATCCCGCAGGGTATCTTTATTGCAAACCTCGGGCTCTCCGACTTTGGCGGACAAACTTATATCGGCTTCAATTTGCAGGGAGATCCTCTCAGCAAGTTGACCGTAACGGTGGACGCAAAGGTCGATCCTTCGGGCGCGAGCACCCAACTGATCAATACCACACTGTTCGTCAGTGCGAGCGGATTGCTCAGCTTCAATAAGCTGCTTCCGGTCGATCTGAATGGCGAGTCGTTGACGATCACCGTGACGAACGAGTACGGCCAAGTCATCACGGCGTCGTCCTTGATCGGTCCACGTGCGACGTTTGCTCGAGCGTACGTCAGCAGCCTGTTCAATGATTTGTTAGGCCGTGACGGCGTGTTGAACGAAACGACTGATCAATTCAGTCCGATCGAATCACTGGTGACGTTCCCGTTGATGGCCCAGGCGATCGTGGGATCGACCGAGTTCGCGACCGGGGCTGCTTCCGCGCTGGTGAAGAGCATTCTGGGCCGAGCCGCGACTCCCCAAGAGATCGCGACGTATAGTGCTCAGTTCATCACCACGGGATCATTCAACCAAGCTCGTATCTCGCTCTTAACGAGCGATGAGTTTGCACAGCTTCCGCCCGATTTAAGTCTCAACTTCAACAACGCGGCTCATCGAGCGGCCGTGACGAGCTACGTCCAGCGCGTGTATGCCGTCCTCCTGCCGGGAGTGACTCTCACGACCGCGCAGCTCAATGCCCAGGTTCAAAATGTCTTCGAGGGTGGTCGTCGCTGGATTATCTCCAACAATTCCGATGGCGGTATCCTTGCATCGCTCGCCTTCAAGCAAAGTCAGGTGACGCAGGCTTACGTCAAGTTCCTTGGTCGCACTCCGACGACGACGGAATTGAATGCAAGTGTCAATCTGTCGGATCGCGACTTGGTGAAGTCCGTTGTCACGACGAGCGATTACATTTACACGCAACTGGCGGAATCGATTTATCGCGAGTACTTGCAACTCAGCAAGAGTCAGGTGGATCCGGCGAAGGTTCAGGCTCTGGTTCAATCGCTAAAGAGCGGTGAGACAGAGAACGAGGCACGAGCTGACGTTTTGGCGTCCATCGACTTTAGAACGAATTCGGGTGGAACGCTTGATACATTTGTCGAGAATGCCTTCCGTCAAGTGCTTCTCGAAACCCCGTCGGCCTCTGATATCACGGCGGGGAAGAATTTCGTGAATGCGAACGGCGGTGACACCGTTGCGGGAAGAAGAGCCTATGCTCTCTTGCTCCTGAGCGATCCGTCGTACCAGAACAATTCGGAGGGAACGCTGATTACGGGCGGTATTCAAAGCGGGTCCGCCGGCGCACCGGTGATTAATGCCATCTCGCAGGCTGTTCTCGGTGAAGGTAACACCGTTCAATTCAGCGTCTCATCGATATCGGGAGTGGGAGGCAACGTCACTTACAATCTGGCCGTTGCTCCAGCAGGGGCGACGATCGACAGCAAGACCGGGGCTTTCAAGTGGACTCCCCCTGATAATTACAACGGCCTCATGCCGATTACGATCGAAGCCGTCGATAGTTCTGACTCACGATTGCGGACGATTCGCACGTTCCTTGTTGACGTCGGCAATTTGGCGCCGACCGCGACTATCTATGCTCCAAGCGTCGTCGTCGGTGGTATCCAGCAATCCATCACGCTCAGCGCCACTGATCCGAGTACTGTCGATGAGAGCGCGTTGTTCACCTTCGATATCGACTGGAACGGCGATGGCGTCACAGATGAAACGGTCGTAGGACCGAGCGGACTTGTCGTATCGCACATTTTCTACGAGGCCGGTTGGCAAACCGTGAATGTCACCGCGACCGATAAGGATGGCGGAGTCAGCGATGTTGCATCGACCGCGGTTTTCGTGGGGGGAATCTTTGTGGATCCCAATCCACAAGACCCTGGGACAAATGACCTGATCATCGTCGGTTCAGATGGAACGGATAACATCACGATCACTCAAGATACAAAGGGTGGTCCGATCACGGTGCTCGTCTCCATCTTGAACGGCGTTGCGGTCAATCAAACCTATCAGTTCACGAACATTACAGGCCATGTCGAAGCCTATGGATACGGCGGTAACGACCTCATCAATGCGAAGGATGTTCGCTATACGGCCGTGTCGATCGATGGAGGAACGGGGAACGATTCGCTTCTCGGCGGTTATGTCGATGACACCATCCTAGGTAGTGATGGTGACGACACTATCTGGGGCGGACTTGGCAATGACAATATCGACGGTGGCGCAGGGCAAGACGTTATTTTCGGCGATGCACCGAGTAAACAGGGAATCTCACTCACCCGTAACAGCCTTGGAAAAGATACGATCTACGGCGGAACGGGGAATGACGTCATTTATGGTGACGGAGATGGCGGCGAAGGGGAAAGCGACTATATCGATGCCGGCGACGGTGACGATACGGTGATGGCTGACGGATCGGAAGGAATGGGACCGACAGGTGATACCATTCTGGGCGGAGCCGGTAATGATCTCCTATTTGGAGATAGTCCGAGTGTTTCCGTTGACAAAGGTGGAAATGATTCCATCGACGGTGGATCTGGGAATGACGTTATTTATAGCGGCGGTGGATCAGATAGTGTCTCGGGCGGCACGGGGAGTGATCTCGTCATCGCGGGATACACGACGAACCTGGACGTCGCGGCGTTCCAAAACATCCAGCGAGAATGGGTCAGCGATCGTTCCTTCACGGTTCGGCGAGATTCGATTTTCGGTAAGCGATTGGACGGCGCCAATGCATTCACATTCCTGATTCCGGGCGGATCTGGATATCAAGGGGCCAACGTGCTGGAGGATAACGCGATCGATTCTGTCTTCGCTGGAAGCGACACGGATGGGGATTGGATTCTCGCCACGGCCACAATCGACACGGTCAATGATGCTCACTTGAATGAGGACATCATCGATTCGCTGAAGCTTTAGCCGCTCATCGGTAAGAGCTCTCTTCTTTCTCCCAGCCCACCGGGAGCAGACTTCGAATAGGAGACTGCTCCCGGATCATTTCTTGTTGCGGAAGAGGCATTTGACCGTCCTCTCTCTTGTGAAGTACCATGAAGGAGCCGACACACCGGAGAATATCCGGTGAAGGCGCGACGGATCCGTTCATCCAATAGCTCTCTTTCTTAAACGGTGAGGGTTGAATTGACCAGCTGGTCGGGGAGTATTCGTTGTCGCACGCGATTCATCGAATATTGATCTTGAGTGTTTTGCCGATGCTCCACTGCTTGGCGGCACCTTCATGGTCCGAAGATGTCTCCAGTGATGAATCAGCGTCGATTGAATTCTTTGAGAAGCATATCCGGCCGATTTTTGTTGCTCGCTGTGTGGAGTGTCATGGGCCCGACAAACAAAAGGGGGGACTTCGGCTTGATCATCCCGCTGCCATCGCAAAGGGGGGCGAACAGGGTGTTCCCTTCGTTCCTGCGAAGCCGGGCGAGAGTCTGCTGATCGAAGCCATCGGCTATCAGGTCGAAGGTTTTCAAATGCCGCCGCAAGGCAAAATCTCTGACGATGAAATTCGACTGATTACTGAATGGATCGGGCGGGGTGCGTCACTTCCGAAGGGTGATGTCGTGTCTCCAGCCGGAGTTTCCGCCATAGAGTTCAGCATCGAAGATCGGAAACACCATTGGGCTTATCAACCCGTCAAGCGGCCTTCTCTGCCGATGGTGAAGAACAGGGATAGCCTCGAGTCTCCCGTCGATACCTTCATCGAGAGGGCCCGTGACGACAAGGGTCTGACGGCGGCGCCTCACGCGGAACGATTGGTATTATTGCGACGGATGACCTTTGATTTGACGGGGCTACCTCCCGAGCCAGGTGAAATCGATGAATTTGTCTCAGACGAACGTCCGGATGCTTACGAACGGCGCATCGATCTGTTGTTGGCGTCGCCTCGTTACGGCGAACGCTTGGGACGCCACTGGCTCGATCTAGTTCGTTATTCTGAAACGCTTGGACATGAGTTCGATTTTGAACTGCCAGAAGCATGGCATTACAGAGACTATGTAATCCGGGCGCTGAACCAGGATCTCCCATACGATGTCTTCGTCAAGGAGCATATCGCGGGTGACTTACTGGTGCCTCAACGAATTGAATTGACGAGAGGAATAAAAGAGTCAGGTATTGCCCCGGCTTTCTTTTGGTTTGGCGAGGCATCGCATTCTCCCGTTGACGTCAGACAGGCCCAGGCGGACCGCATCGATAATCAAATCGATGTCTTGTCAAAAACGTTTCTCGCGCAATCAGTCGCTTGTGCTCGATGCCACGATCACAAGTTCGATGCGATATCTCAGAGGGATTACTACGCACTCGCCGGCTTCTTAAAGAGCTCGCGTTATGACCAGCGGCCCATCGGCAATGACGAGCAGCAACATCGTCGTCTGGATGATTTACAGCGCGAAAGAACCTCGGCCGATGAACTCGCTCGCCAGACGATGATGCCCCATTGGGAGCCACAGGTTCACCAGTCTTCGGCCCGGCTTCAAGAGAAGTCTGTCTCTCCCAAAGAATGGTCGGCGGAGAATCCGTTCTACGTGGCGAAGATCTTGAAAGACGATCCCTCGACGGCAGTTGGACCATCGTTTGCAGAGCGAGCAGCCCTCATTCGGTCGAAACTAACGGAGCAGGCAACGAAGGCGGCTACTTCACGGGAGACGATATTTGCAACATTCTCCCCGGAAGAGCGACCACGTTGGAAAAGAGAAGGAGATGCATTCCGTGGTGATGTGATAATTCGGCCCCTCTTCGTTCCCGGCATGAAGGGAGAGAAGGGAGTCGTCCGTCTTACGGAAGCCCGTTGGTCGGACAGTTCAGCGATCGCCAAAGAACTTGAGGGAACACTCCGGTCGGAGACGTTCGTCATTGAAAAGAACTTCATCCACGTCAACGCCGGAGGACGGGGAGCTCGAATTAACGTCATTATCGATGGCTTTCCCATTATCCGAGATCCAATCTACGGCGGACTCACCATTCGACTGAATGACGATCACCCCTCCTGGCGGACGTTCAATGTCAGTAAATGGATCGGGCATCGCGCCTATATTGAATTCGTCGATCAAGGGATCGCGGATCTTTCTCACGGTCCAAATGAAGGGACACCGGCGGAGGGATATTTCTCGGCGCGCGAGATCGTATTCTCCTCCCAATCAAATTCCCCAATCCAGGCGGTGCATCCGCTAAATCTCGAAGTGCTGAAAGAGCCGATTCCCACGTCCTCGACAGAATTGATGTCCCGTTATCAGGGTGCCTTTCAAGAAGTCTTTCAAATCGTTCGCGATACATCCCATCCCGTGACGGAAGGGACTTTGCGTGCCTACCAATTGTTCGATTCTCTTTTGATCATGGGGTTATTGGATTCAGAAACTCCAGAGAGCCTGTCCTCAGAAACAATTCAGAAACTCGCGGAAATCACGAGCAAGATCGAGCAGCTTCAACATTCATGGGAACGTCCGACCTACGCGCCGAGTTTGGCCGAGGGAACGGGGGAGAACGAATTTGTTTTCATTCGAGGGAACCACAAAACTTTGGCAGCCGTCGCTCCAAGACGCTTTCTCGAGGTTATTGATGGTCCCGATGATCTACCCATCGAGAAGGGAAGCGGACGTCTTGAACTGAGCAAACGATTGACGAACTCGGAGAATCCTCTGCTCAGTCGAGTGTGGGCGAATCGAATTTGGAAACATCACTTCGGCGAGGGAATCGTTCGGTCGCCGGATGACTTTGGAAAAATGGGGCAGCCTCCCTCCCATCCAGAGCTGCTCGATTGGCTTGCGGTAGAGTTGATGGAATCGGGTTGGTCCACGAAGCAGCTACACCGGGTGATGCTCGAGAGCAATACCTATCAAATGAGCAGTTCCACTGCGAAAGAGGTCCGTGAACGAGATCCCCGGAATGAGTATCTGACACGTATGCCGCTTCGACGGCTGGAAGCGGAGGCGGTTCGTGATTCCCTTCTCGTGGTCTCTGGTCGTTTCGACTCGAGGATGGAAGGTCCAGGCATCGATCCCTATTTGACTGATTTCATGCCGCCGATTGGCCGTCCTCCCAGTTCGGGCCCGATCGACGGAGCAGGTCGGCGTAGTGTATACCTTAAAGTTCGGCGCAATTTTCTATCGCCGCTTCTCCTTGCATTTGACTACCCGCTGCCGCAGACGACGATAGGCCGTCGTAACACGTCCAACGTCCCCGCTCAGGCGCTCTCCATGTTGAATGATCAGTTCATCCTGGATCAATGCCACCATTGGGCGACGCATCTAGTCAACGATGTGCCAAAATTTGATGAGCGGGTCGCCCGCGCCTATCAGGAGGCATTTGGTCGACCGGTGTGTGCCGATGAAATGAATCGTCTCAAAGCGTTCGTCGAATCGGAGGGAATCATCGCGGATAGGGATCAGGAAATCAAAGTCTGGACGATGGTCTGTCATTCAATGGTGAATGCAAAGGAATTCATTTTCATCCCCTAGCGGAAGATAATGCGAAAGAGGTAGAGCCGAATGTTTTGTTGTGACGGGTCTCATCGACCGATTTCGCGCCGCCAGATGTTGACACAAGCGGCCAATGGCTTCGGCGCCGTCGCGCTCACTTCCTTACTCACGAATAAGTCATTCGCCCATTCGAACGCGATACCGGTTGGCGGAATCTTGAAGGAATTTCACCATCCTCCGAAAGCGCGGAGCGTGATTTTCCTCTACATGGATGGCGGACCTTCGCAGCTCGATACCTTTGATCCGAAGCCCCGCTTAGACAAAGAACATGGCCAGCCGATCAAACTCGCGAAAGTACCGGCCACGCAGTTCGACAACGTGGGAACCGTATTGAAATCACCGTGGAAATTCTCGCAGCATGGCGAGTGTGGCCTTCCCGTCAGCGAACTCTTCCCAAACGTCGCGACATGCATTGATGATCTCGCAATTATCCGTTCGATGGTGTCGAACTTTTCTGAACACACGTTCGCGAACTATTTCCTTCACACCGGCTCCGGCTTACAGGGTCGCCCGAGTATGGGGTCTTGGGTGACGTACGGGCTCGGGACAGAATGTGATGAGTTGCCTGGCTATGTCGTTCTTGATGGGGGGCTGATCCCGCGAGGTGGCACCGATAATTTCCACAGCGGTTTCCTGCCAGCTACCTATCAAGGCTCCATTTTCAAGACGGGCGCGCATCCAGTGGCCAATATTCAGCCGGCTGACGGATCGCTCGACAAACAACGACAGAAGCTGCGATTTATCAGTGAGCTCGATCAGGGGTTCATTGCGGAGAGGCCTAACGAGAACGAGGTTGAAGCAGCGATCGCGAACTACGAACTTGCTTTCCGGATGCAGTCCGCGGTTCCTTCTCTGATGAACATTGACGGCGAAACAAAAGAAACATGGCACGCCTATGGATTGGATCATTCGTTTCCGCCAACGCAGATCTATGGCCGTCTTTGTTTGATCGCTCGCCGCCTCGTCGAACGAGGTGTTCGATTCATCGAGCTCACGTGTCCCAGCGTCGGCGCGGATCGGTGGGATCAGCACAGTAACTTAAAAGACGGTCACCAAAAGAATTCGCTCGCGGTGGACCAACCGATCGCGGCGTTGCTCAAAGATCTGAAAGCCAGGGGTTTGCTCGACGAAACGCTCGTTGTCTGGGCAGGTGAATTCGGACGGACGCCCATGGCTCAAGGGTCAGACGGTCGAGATCACAATCCGTTCGGATTCACCATTTGGATGGCTGGGGGTGGAATCAAGGGAGGGATGGCTTACGGAGCAACAGACGACTATGGTTATTTCGCGATCGAAAATAAAGTGATGATGCACGACCTGCACGCGACGATGCTTCACTTACTCGGAATCGATCATAAGCGATTGACCTTCCGCTTCAGCAGCCGCGACATGCGATTGACGGATGTGCACGGAAACGTCGTCCACGACATCATCGCTTGATCATTCTAAATCAAATCGCAGCAATAAGATTCGACGCATCACATCTCCGCTCTTTGCCTTGACACCTTTTCCGAAGAGGCGTACACCGAAGCATCGGCCAGGGAGATCCTGCGCGCCGAGCACCCCACAGCGTGAATATCATCCGGGTCCGGTGTAAATGACTGAGTCAACGACTCCTGAATATCGAGCGGCCCGGTCTACGGACCAGAAACCGGCGGTCACTTCTTTTCACTCATTCAATATCGGTGTTCTTTTAGTCCTCTTGGGTTCATTGTTCTGTGCATGCTGGGTGATCTCACATGCAGATTCCCTAACTTACGACAGTGTTGTTTTCATTCGATATGCGAGGGAATTGAGCGAGGCGAAGTGGTGGATTGCTGATCATCAACCTGCCGAGTCCGTTCAGGGTTGGCTGTCCCAACATTCTCCCATGATCGAGGTCGTCCAGCGTAATTCTCAACACCCCGGTTTTGCCGCGATGATTGCGGGAGTCAATTCCTTCCTCTCCAGTTTCTATCCCGACGATTCCGTGATGTCATGGACGCGGAGCGCTCAAATCGTGAGCCTTTTAGGACTCGCGGTTATCATCCTCGCGGTGTATCGGCTCGGAACGGATTTGTTGAATCCCGCCTCGGGATTGATGGGAGCCGCCATCGTTGGCTTCTCGCCTCCTGTTATCCGAATCGGCGCGGATGCTCTCTCCGATGCTCCTGCAGTTGCCTTCATGCTTTTGTCTGCGATCTTTTACTCCCGGTCGCTTCGAACTCGGCAATCGGGATACATGCTCTGGGGCTCATTTTTCGCGGGGATGGGTTATCTCATTCGGCCTGAAGCAATTCAGCTAGCCTTGGGAATGGGAGTGATTTGGTTCGCTCTCAGCGTGGCGGAATTTCGAAAGCTTTCACTTCGTCCTGCGATCTCGTTGGCGGCACTTATGCTGCCTCTCGCTTTACTCGTTCTCCCCTACACCGTGATAAAAGGGTCCGCGCTTACCAAGAAGTCTTTTCTCTTTACCAAGCCGGCCGCGACTGCTGTGGTCGACGCGAAGAACCTTGAGGTTCCGCCGATACGAGCACCGCATATCGCAGCTTCTGTGACGGCACCTCCTGTGTCCAGTCACCAAGTGGAAGGGCAAACGAGGATTTCACCGCAGACTGTTCCTCAAAAACCAGTCACGGCTCGTTTTGTTCCATCGTTCAAAACAGAAAGCCGACGAAGCCTGAGTCTGTTGCTGCCCGCGTACGGGACAGGTCTTATCCTCTTTGGAAAACTTTGGGCATCCCTGGCAGGTTATGTCTTTGTGCTGCCGTTACTGATGGCCCCCTTCAGTGGATCGATGCGATTCTTCACTCGAATAGATCATTTGTTGGTCGGTGGTGCGGGAATCGCGAACTTCCTTGGACTTCCATTCGTTCTCTTCGCGCTTTGCGGCTACCTCGATATTAGACATGTCATGCCCGGATTCTGTTTAACGTCGATCTGGGCTTGGTCAGGCTGCTTGTTACTTTGCCATCTCTTGCGAGACGGACTGTCTGCTTTCCGCCGTTACTTGACAGGACATGCGATTGCATGGCCTTGTACCGCGGAATTCGCGTGCATCAGTTGCATCGTTCCTTTGGTCATTGCGCTTGGAGTGGCGGGGGCTCGCCAACCGCTGAATCGTCCGATCGCGGGGCTTAAATCAATGGGAGATCGGCTACATCGGGAAGTGGCGAATGCTTCGAACGTGATTGACCCCTCGTTTGTTTCGTCGTTTTATGCGGGAATGGAGAAGGGGAATCGTTGGCCGTGGGTCGGTAACTTTTCATTCGACGGTTTGCACGGTACGCTTGATCGATTCGAAAAGATTGAATTCGTCATCCTTTCGGACCGCTTGATTGCCGAGGCCACCGGCCGAAACTCAGTGCCGCTCGAGTTTGGACATTGGCGACTTAGAGAATGGTTGGTGATGCCGCTGTCAAACGATCCCACCAGTCGTGAAATGGTGCGGACCTATCGGGTCGAGAATCTTGAATCGGCCCAGCATCCGAAAGCCGTGCCGTCTCTCAAGTGACCGCAGATTCAGGCGACGGCTCGGTTCGACTGCATTTCGCGATCGATGGTCGCGATGACTTGCTCCGGCATGAGTTGTGTCAGACAGGTATGACGAATACCTGGTATTCCCCAGGGAGCGTTGAAGGGCAACTGGCACGCATTGCATTGCGGACGGCAATGGACCGCTAAATCCTCTGAGCCCCAAGGCGCGCTCCGAATCGGATCCGTCGGACCAAAAATGCCCAGGACCCGTCGTCCGAGCGTTGACGCGACATGGGTAGGGCCCGAATCGAGGCCGATCACGAGCCGAGGACGTTCCAATAAAGCGATCAACTCATCTAACGTACGGCCAAGGACTAAGTGAGGAGACGTCCCCGCCTTATCCGCGACCTCTTCACAGGTTTCTCTATCTTTGAGTGCGCCCACGAGCACCGTGGGAAGAGACCATCGCTCCTTCAGGTGCCGCACCACGACGGCAAAGCGATCCGCCGGCCAATCTTTGAATGTTTGTGAACTCTTCGGAGCAACGACGACGAATGGTTTCCCTTCGCTGATCCCCCTCTCTCGAAGGAGAACAGAGACGCTTCTCTTCGCTCCGTCACGTACGGGCAATTCGAATCGCACATCGGTGACCGGACCGATGATTCGTTCCACCACGGACAAATAATGTCTGACGACGTGAGGGTGACTCAATCGCGCTCGGTGCGTGTAAAAGAGAGGCGCGAACTCGCGCCAATCGTTGAGGCCTACACGCGTCTTGGACCCCGTGCTCCAGGCCATCAGCCCCGAACGGAAAAGGCTCTGGAGGTCGAAGACGCAGTCGAAGTTTCGTTGACGCAGCTCTCTCGCGATTCTGAAATGGCTGAGTCCCCTGGCAATGTCACTTCGGTAGGGAATGCGGTCGACCCAGGCGGGAGCATCCGCACAGATGATCTCGTCGAGAGCTGGATGTCCTTCGATCAAATGGACGAATCGCTTATCGATCAGCCATGAAATTCTGCTCTTGGGGAAATGATCTCGAAGCGCACAAGCGGCGGGCAATGCATGAAGAATATCCCCCATGCTGCTCATCTTGATCAGCAGAATATTTTCGAAATTCTGCGGCATTCGCAAAAGACTACCCAGTTAAGGCGGAGCGAATTCAAGCGCGACGCCATCTTGCCGGCGGACGTTCAGCCGAGTTCCTCTGTGGTAAGCTCTCCGACTTGTGAAAACGTGTCAACGTCGCCTAAGAAACATCGCTTGCCCAATTGCGCCATTGAGTTAGATTGCCCAGGTACAGGAGCAAGCAGTGGCCAGGGACGGCAGTGCCGAGCACATGAAGATCGTTGTATTCTGTCCGAATTGGGTGGGGGATGCCGTTATGGCAACGCCCCTCTTACGCGCCCTCCGCGATCATTTCTCGGATGCTCACATCAGTGGGCTCATGCTTCGGACGATTGCTGACACATTGGCCGGTAACCCTTGGCTCGATCAGAACATCCTGCTTGAAGACTGTGGTCCTTCGGGCTGGCGACGATGGGCCGGCGTGGTCAGACGACTCCGATTGGAACGATTTGATCTCGCGATCTTGCTCACGAACAGCATTCTTTCTGGCGCGGTAAGTTGGCTTGGAAACGCCGCGAGACGTGTCGGATACGATCGTGAATGTCGTGGCGCCATGTTGACTGATCGACTTGATGCCGGCTGGACATGGCGAGGGTATCAGCCCAATCCGCTCATCGACTATTACCTGCGTATCGCGGAACATGTGGGCGCGCGTCAACATTCGCGGCAAATGGAACTCTTCGTCGAAGAGAAGTATCGCATCGCCGCACAAGAGCTTTGGCAGCGTCTGGGCTTTCATCCCAACCAAACAGTCATCGCGCTGAATCCTGGAGCAGCCTTTGGACCCGCCAAACGCTGGCCAGTCGAATCCTTTGCCGAACTCGCTCGCCGGTTTGTGGACGAACGGCGAGCGAAGTTAATCGTCATGTGTGGTCCGCAGGAACGGGAGCTTGCTCGGCAGATTGCAGTGGGGAGCGAACGATCATCATCGGTGTTTCCCATGTCTGATGAGAAAATATCGATTGGCCTTAGCAAAGCGGTGATTGCGAAGTCGTCGCTATTAGTCTCGACTGACTCAGGCCCGCGTCATTTCGCGCCAGCGTTTGGCGTACCGATCGTTGCCCTCTTTGGGCCGACGCATATCGAGTGGACCGAAACTTATTATCCCGGTGAAGTCAAATTGCAGAAGTCCGTGCCATGTGGTCCATGCCAGCGCCGTGTTTGTCCGCAGGGGCATCATCGCTGCATGAAGGAATTAGGCGTTGACGACGTCTTTCATGCTGCGACGAGACTTTTAGATGATTCGTCACGTTTGGGTGGTCGACCGATTCAGGTGGCATGATGCGGAAAAGTCTGACATCGATGAGTTTCCAAAGCATCGAGCGCTCTTCGCTCGTGCGATTGGGTATTGTTCATCGAACATTACTGACCGTCTATGAACTTGGTTGGTCACTTTTTATTGCCGGCTGGTTTCTTTATGTCGTCGTGCGGAAAGGAAGGAAAGGTCGCGAGGAAATTGCGCAGCGGATGGGCTACGTTCCACTTCGGCCAGAGAAAGCAGCTTCGTCCATTTGGATTCATGCCGTCTCCGTCGGAGAGCTTCTGTCGATTCGCCCCGTGATCGAAGCGATCAAGCGTCAAAGTCCGGAGACTTGGATCCTCGTGACGACTTCGAATGAGGCCGCTTACCAGATGGCGATCGGAAAGCCTCCTGGGGCTGACGCCTTATGCCGGACTCCATGGGATACCGCTCGCTGCATCAGGCGTGCTCTCGCTCGTTCGCAACCAAAGACGTTGGCGATCGTGGAATGCGAAATCTGGCCAAACCTGATTCGTCTCACCGCCGAGCAAGATCGCACGGTCCTAATGATCAATGCTCGGATCTATGAACGAGATTACCCGCGTTACCTAGCGGCTCGATCGTTATTCGCGCCTATCTTGCGATCGATCGCCGGTGTTTACACGCAGTCGTCGGCTGACCGTGATCGCTTTTTAGCGATGGGAATGCAGAGCCAAAAAGTCATGTCAGGCGGCAATACCAAATTCGATGCCATCCCTACCATGCGAGCCAGCAGCGAAAGTGTCGCGCTTCGCCGATCTCTCCGGCTTGGCGATTCGCCCCTTTTGATCCTCGCGAGCACGCATGAGAATGAGGAACAGCAATTTCTCGAGCATGTTTCGACGTTACGCGCGACTTGTCCGACACTTCAGATACTAATTGCCCCGCGCGATATTCTCCGTGCAGAGCGAATCGCTTCGCTGGTGGAGAAGACAAATCTGAAATACCTTCGACGCTCCAATGTTGACAAAAGGGGCGATCGTCCGGACATCGTTATTCTTGACACACTCGGCGAGTTGATTCAGGTCCTCGGATGGGGAGATGTCGTATTTGTTGGTGGCTCGCTGGTTGATAAGGGGGGCCACAACCCGATCGAACCCGCCGCTTGGGGTAAGCCTGTTTTGATGGGGCCTCACTTCGATAACTTCACGGATATCGTGCAAGCATTTCGCGAAGAGAATGCCATTGGTATTTTCCCCTCCGCTGAATCATTGTGCATGGAAATCAGTCGTTTACTGTCCGATTCATATCTCGCGAATGAGATGGGATCACGAGCACGCCAAGTGGTTGAGCGGAATCGAGGAACGGCCGAGCGATACGCCAAGCTATTGCTCCAACAATCCACAGATCGAGCCGCTGCGTGATGTCGCGTCGATGTTGAATTCAGTCTCCAGAGGAGCCAGCGATGGCGAGGGCCATTCCGAAATCGAGCGAGAGTGATGGGGAATTGCCGCGACGCACCACGCGCGGCTATTGTCCGCGCGGCTGCACGGCTGTCACTCGCATCGTTCCTCACGCCTCGGAAGGGTTGAAAGAACCGTGGCATGTGGTTCAGTGCCAACGATGCCAATTAATGTTCACCGATCCGAAACCCCCCGCCGATGACTGGGAGCGATATTACCCGAGCAACTATTATCCCTATCAAGTGAAAGCACCGTTCGGTTGGCGGAAGCGTCTAGGGCGGAGTTTCGAGGCCGGCATCGCGAAACTTGGGACGCGAAATGGATGGAATCGTTTGGCGTCGATGCTTCTCGATCCAACGATCGTTCCCCCTTTCGGCAATCGAAAGATGGTGGACATTGGATGCGGCGCTGCCGACTACATGATTCGACTTCGTGACGCGGGTTGGGATGTCCTGGGACTCGAGCCAAGTCCGCATGCCGCCGAGCGCGCGCGATCGACCTACGGCGTCAAAGTTGTCGAAGATATGTTTCCATCAAAGAAGTTGCCGAGCGGATCGTTCGATCTGGTGACCGCACAGCAAGTGCTCGAGCACTTAGAGAATCCGCTCGACGCCATTGAAAACATGAGGAACCTACTGCGCCCAAAAGGGTGGCTCTTACTGACCGTACCTAATGCGGCGAGTTGGTCGTCACGATTCTTTGGAGCGGCATGGATCGGTTGGGATCTTCCGCGACATCTCACTCACTTCACCCCCGACTCATTAAGTGAGATGGCCCGCGAATGCGGCTTTCGAGTTAGGCGGGTTCATTCGATTCGGCAGGGGGGATGGATTCGGACTTCAGCCTCGCAGGCAAATGAAGTGGGGCTGCCGCGGAGCCGCCGATGGTTTACGTCGCGTCAAATCTCGAACGGCATGGTTTCGCTCGCACGGTTGGCCGATCGCTCCGATAGCCTTTTCCTTCTTGCCGAAAGAGTGGACTGAATCCGTTAGCAGTGAGTCTTCCCTATGATGAGCACCCATGCCCTTCAACAAGTTGAGCAGTCACACTCCATTGAAAGAGATGTGCGACTTCATCGCACGAATCAACTGCAGCGATTGATGATGCGATGGAGTTCGCTTCATCCGTACAACGTTGTCGATTGGATCGAGTTGCAGGGTACTTTCGATCGACTGCGATTGCAGCAAGCGGCGAATGCGATCCTCGAACGAGAGAACCTTAGTCGCGTAGAAGTATCAGACGATTTAAAGTCGATCAACTCGGTCGCCACACCGTTTCAAGTTCCGGTAGAGACCTTAGAAACTTCATGGTTCGATATCGAGGGATATGCAGCGCGGGAGATGAATCGCCCGTTTGATATGAACGATCGATCCCCGGTTCGTCTGGCAGGGACGACCACTCGCTATGGACAACGTATTGCACTTACTTTTCCGCATTGGCTTTGGGACGGTTTTGCCGCGGGTCTATTCTTCGCACGAATCATTCGCCGTTATCTAGGTTTGCCTGATATTGATTCCAGTTCGTCCGCGAAAATGTCAACGAACGGAAAAGTCTCCTTTCATAAGCAGGAATTGTGTTACAGGCGTTGGCCGTTCCTCGCGATGGAGACGATACGGTCGGCCGTGGCACTTCGCTCCTGCTATTCGTCCTGTAAAGGAGACAGAAATGATCTTCGAGTGGATGTTAGCTTCCCGTCTCTTTCCGGAGACTTGCTGGATCGGCTAAGACATTTTAGCCGCTCGAATAATTTGACGGTGAACGACATCCTCTTGGCCGCCCTTGGTGAAGCCATCCTCGCGGAAACACCGGAACGACGTGAGCAATCGCGGCGAAGACGTATCGCAATCTCCTCCGCCGTTGATCTCCGTCAGCGGCATCCAGAGCTTGTCAACGATTTGCCCGGTGTACACCTCGGCTTCTTTCGAGTGACCTGCGAAGAGCAAAAGGGACGCACATTCAACGATCAACTTGAATTGATTCAACGGCAAACGGCACGAGCCAAGAGTAAGAGAGCTCATTGTCAAAGTCTCGCCGAAATCGCTTACTCGAACTGGATGTGGAATAAACTTCCCGCGAGCGAGCGAATCAGGCACTTCATGAATAACCATCCCGTGGCGGGGGGGATATCAAACCTTCGTCATCCGTTTCTCTGGTGGAGCCAAGATGGTTCGCCAATCGTCGAGCATTATCAGCGCGCGGTGCCAACTGGAATGATGACGCCGCTCGCGATTGGTGTGACGACGGTAGAGGGAAAAATGTCCCTCAGCGCTACTAAGCGATTGACCGGCTATGATTCCAGACAGGCGGACGCGATTGTCGATCGAATGATCGAGAGAATGGAACGGCTATGATTTAACGGTGCCGTAGATCTCCGGCGGAATCCACCAACTTTCTCCCTTGAAGTCATATCCGAAGAAGAATAGGAAATGCTTCACTTCTGTCTTCGCGCGGAAGTAAGAAGATTCATCCGGCCTATCGACGACCTTTTCGAACATGTAAGGGGCTCGGCGTCCCCCTTTTGAAAGTTCATAGACAAATACACCCGTCGCGCTCTTCGGCGGGATTCGTCCT
Organism: bacterium; assembly: GCA_019748235.1. Lineage (GTDB taxonomy): Bacteria > Planctomycetota > Planctomycetia > Kolteriales > Kolteriaceae > JAIEPU01. The sequence continues at coordinate 24,521 of JAIEPU010000111.1, read as the reverse complement.
TTAGTCCCCCAAAGATCGAACTGATTATTCGGCTCTTCATGAGGTAGCACAAAGACGCGGTCAGGCATTTGAGTGTAAAAGCCGACCCATGCTGCCATGGAGTAGTGATCGGTCAAAAAGATGACAGGCTTGCCGGTTTCGCGTTCCAAACGGGACGCGTGCTCTCGCGACTTTTCACCCAGTAGTGTCCATCCTTGAAGTCGATTTGTTGGGTCGATCGACGGTTTGAACTTATAGCCGCTCGCGACGATTCGCTGAGGGACTTCCGCGGTGTAGAGCAATCCTCCGAGCGGAATGAGCGATTGAATCATCAGTGCGAGACTGAGAGATGCCCCCAATGACCATCGCTGAATCTTTCCAAAGGGATGAATCCAGTAGTAGGCCGCGGCAGGGATGAGTGTCACGTAAATGACAGCCATCCAGTTGGCCTCGACCGTGCGGTGAAAGCCTAAGAGGGCATAGAACAAGCAGACCGGAGCACCAATCGCGAATAGGAACCGCGCGCGCGGTGCGTCGAGCCGCCCGGTGGAGAGTGCGGGTATAAATCCAAAGGTATCACGCATCAAGAGGCCGAGAGCAGCAAGAGTCGCGATCCCAATGAGCGGCGAAACGACGCCGATCTGTTGCATGAAGGATGGAAGGAGGTGAGTTAACGAGACCCAATGTTTGGTCTCGATCGTTGATGCTTTCGTTGCGGTATGACCGAATGTGATCCAGCCATGCTGTGAATTCCACAGCAAGATGGGAATTAGCGAGACGAGCACCATGCCGCACACGAGTGCTGTTCCCTTAAGAACTCGTGGTCTCTCCCACTTAGATAGAGCGGCATAGGTCAGCATCGAAGCGACAAAGAACAACATCGTGAACTTGAACTGCGTTCCCGCCGCAACGGCAAGCCCTGTCGCGACCCACCAGAAGTTGCCGCGCGTTTCGGTTGTTTTCCAAAAGCAGACGGCGGCAAGACCCCAACAGAGCACAAGCGGGGAATCAATCGTTGTGAGCACGCCGAGACCCATCATGAAGGGTGCTGCTGCGAAAAGCACGACGGTGAGAAATGCCGTCCTCGCGCATCGAAAGAATTGCAGACTCCAGACATACATGAGCGCGACGAATACCGTGGAGCAAAAGAGTGCGCCGGCCCGAACGCCGAGTTCCGTATCTCCTAGCAGCGACGTCGTCGCACGAATCAGGAGTGCGATGCCAGGTCCCTTGCTGAAGTAACACCAATCAAGCTGCTTGGACCAATGCCAGTAATACGCCTCGTCAAAACTGAGGTTAAATCCCGAGAGTGTGATGATGGCGAGTTTCTCAAGGAATGAGGCGGCCATGACAACCATCGCAAGTGTGACGATGATCGTGGTTGATCGCGTTGACGGATTCTCGGCCGTCGCGACACGTGATTCGAGTTTCCCGATGGGTCGGAGCATTATGTTGGTTCCGCCTCAGGCAGCCGGTGACTCTGCGTCGGGCAAAGTCGTGTAGGATCGGGCGCACCAATCACGCAGGATCGTTTCGATCCAACGAAGGGGCACAAACTCTCGTTCGACGAGTTCCCTTCCCGTTCTTGAAACTTGTTCTCGAAGTGCCGCATTAGAAAGAAGGCAGTTTACCTGTCCTGCCCATTCTTCCATCGTTTGTGCCGGTAAGGCTGCTCCTCGATCAATGATCTCTCTTTGCACCCCTACCGGCGCGGCGACGGCGGGAACGCCGGCGGCGAGGTACTGTAGCAACCGCAGGCCGCACTTCCCCCGCGTCCAGGGATCATCCGGTAGAGGAGCCAATCCGACGGAGAGCTGATGAAGATTCTTCACTTCATCGGCGGCAGACCACGAAACGAATTCCGATCGAACATTCGATAACGAGGGAAGCGGGACGCCGATCGTTCGGATGCGAAGTCGTTGGTGCAGCATGCAGAGATCTGCGAGCGCCGGCTTCAACTTCGCGAGATAGGTAAGTGTTCCCTTTTGACCAATCCAACCGACGACATCACTGGCCGGTTCGACTTCCCGTTTCGGATAGTTACGGAGCTCAATCGTCGTCGGAACGATGTCGATTGGAATCGATCTGTTGATGGAGCGGGCGAGTTCCGCGAGGTATCGATTGCCAGCGGTGACGGCATCCACACACTGAATCATCGCGCGAAACTGAATGACTTTGTCCAGGAGCGGCCAAGGATAACCGAGCGCGGAATCACGCCGCGTCACGCAATCATCGAAATCAAACGCGAGATACTTAGCCGATTTTCTTAACGCTCGCAAATGCTTGAGCGGCATCAATCGACGAAACACGACTACCGCATCGAATTGGCGAGCTCGTTCAATGATTGGCCAGCGAGGAGCCGACTGCTTGGGCCATTCCGCTGTCTCGACTTCAATTCCCATCGCATTCAACAGAGGAACGAAATGACCTAGGCGATATCGCACCGCCGGGTCATAGGCCTCTTGCGTAATGGCGAGGAGCCGAAAGTTCATGTGCTTGTTTGCGGCTGCCGCACTCCTTGTGGTTGTTCCTTGCAACGGCGAGGGGGCGTCAGGAATGGAATGCTCCTCTCGGCAATCATCGATTGAATATTTTGCTCGAGCGTCCAGTCGCTACCGTCTGGTCGAGTTCTCCATCGCGGATGCTGCCAATGCCATTGCTCGGGATAGTTCGCTACCCATTTGCTCCAGACGTTTGTGATGCGCTGCATGTTCTCTTGCACGTCATGTTGGAAATCGCCTGTGCGGGTAATCTCGATTCGGTCGATGATCAACCTGAACTTACCATCCGGATCTCTCACGGGGGCGATGGAGATGACGCTCGCATTCTCTCGAAGGGCAATCTTTGCCGCTCCGGTCGCTGTTGATGCGGGAATGCCGAGAAAGTTGATGAACGATTGATTGGCGCAAACGTTGAGGTCGATCGCGATTCCTAATGCATACCCCTCACGGAGCATTTGGACGCCCTGCCGAATCGATACGTTGTTTCGTTTTACCGTCGAAAGACAGTAATTGTTTCGGCATCGTTCGAGTTCTCGTTCCAGGTATGGATTATCCAAGGGTCGAGCGATCATCACGCTCGGGTGCTGAAGATACTTCCAGCAGGCACCGAAAATCTCCCAATTTCCGAGATGCCCGCCCACCACAACGATTCGTTCCCCACGTGCAATCATCTCTCGAACGAGGTCGGCGCCACGAAAGTCGACGTTCTCTCGAACCCACTCTTCAGTCATTCGAAGGATCTCACAGATCGTGAGCCCGATGTTCGCGAACACCCCCCGCGCGAGTCTTTTTCGCTCACGCGGCGTCAATTGGTCGCCGAACACGAGTTCGAGATTTCTGAGACACCATTTTCGGTCATTACGAAGCAGGAAATAGGCGATCCATCCGAAGCTTCTCCCCAATCCGAGTGCGATCGGCTGCGGAAGAAGCTGCACGAGCCGCAGGAATGGCCAGGCAAACATCCATTCAATCAGCCAGCGCACTTTTCGCATGAAGTAGTCGTCCTCTGATCAGCGTTCCGAAAGCTAAAATGTGGTTTCACGCGCAGTGAAACCCCTCCATGAAACGAGACGACCATCTCTAGCAGAGAATGGCATTTGATTGAACAGGTTTTGTGAAGGAAGTGGAGCAATGGACCCCACGTTTTCCATCCGCCTGAAAGGGTGGGATGATTGGAAAGGTAGCGAAAGTCCAAACGTTTAATGGGTAGTGGATTGCTCCGACCATGTGGGAGCTAGGCGGCGCGAGGATACTCCTCGATCGCACTTCGGCGAATGTCGTCGGGCGTTGGGTCGGGTATTCGGGAATGCACCGGAGCAAGTCGCTCTTTCTCGATCTCCTCGATCGGCATGGTCGGCGTCCAATAAGTCTCGTTGGGGCGAAATCGCCAGCGAGGATGCGGCCAGTTGTACTGCTCCGGATATGCGAGCACGTATGATTCGATCGCCTTCATGTACTGCTGCGTATTGGCGATGACGTCCCGCCGCTTATTGCCGGTCCGAATCGTCTCGAACGGAGGATGAAAGATCATCCGGTGTTTGCCATCTTCGCGTCGAACTGAAACGGCCAGCATCACGGCGGCACCGGTCGAAAGAGCAAGTGCGGCCGCTCCCGGCGGACTGGCGGCTTTGAAACCGAGAAAGTCGACGAATGCAGGATTGTCAAGCGTGTTCATATCGACCAAAAGGCCCGCATTGCCTCCTTCGCGAACCACATATCCAAGCGTCATCAGCCCGGTCGTGCTCCTTCGGACGGCATTCGGAAGATATTCGTGACGAGCGCCGAGCAACAATCGCTCTACGCGCCAATTGTTCTGCGGACGATACATGACGGTGGTGGGGAACCCGTGATAATGTCCCCATGCGGGAAGGAGTTCGTAATTTCCAATGTGAGCCGTGATCAACACGACTCCTTTTCCTTCAGCCGCCATCTTGTCACGGAATGCCCGACCCGCTTCGCCACCCTCTTCGACGACGTGGGTGCGCATCCACTCGGGCGTCCAGCGAATACATTCGACGCGTGTTCTCACAATCGTCTCGAACGCTCCGATGACGATTCGCCTTTTCTCCTCGGCGGAGAGATTAGTTCCAAACACGAGTTCGAGATTGCGGTACGCCCATTTCCGGTCACGTGAAAGAATTCCGTATGCCGCACGAGCGATCCACTTCGTGAGTCGCTCCGCGTTCTTATCGCTTAGGCTTCGTGCAAGCATGACCACGGGCCAGATGAGCGCATATTCGATCAGATACTGCACTTCACGAAGAAACTGAGCCATGATCGTGCCCCTTTACGCTGCGCTGGGCATGAGATTCATTTGCTCAGCAAACAGTCGGCTAAACGTGGGACATGTGCGATGTAATTGATTCGCGCTGCCGTCCCCGACGATCCGTCCATTTTCGAGAACGATAATGCGGGGAATCTCAAGAATCGTCAGAAGCCGATGAGCGATGATGATCGTCGTCCGCTGCGCCATCCAGGGACGCAGACGACGCCAGAGCTGCATTTCGATGTCAGTATCGAGGGATGCGGTCGACTCGTCGAAGATAACGATCTCAGGCGATCTGACGACGGCCCTGGCCATCGCGATACGAGCCCTCTGCCCACCGGAAAGATCGACACCCCTTTCGCCGATGACCGATTGATAACCGAGGGGGAGTTCTCGAATGAACTCATCGGCCGCCGTCATGCGCGCCGCATCTTCGATCTCTTCGTCTGTGGCGGACCGTTTGCCATATCGAATGTTGTCGGCGACGGTGCCGCTGACCAGCAGCGGATCTTGTCCCATCCAGCCGATGTGACGCCGAAGGTTCGCGAGCTTCAAATCGCGGACGTCGATCCCATCAATGCTGATATTTCCCGAACTCGGCTCGTTGAATCGAAGGATCAAGCTCGACAGCGTTGACTTGCCGGAGCCGCTTGCGCCGACGATGGCGATGTTCTCTTTCGGCCGTATTTCGAGATCAATCTCCGAGAGAATGGGCTCCTCCTTCCGGTAGGCGAACGAGATTCCCTCGAAGCGAATCTCTCCCTGCACCGGAACCGAAAGAGCCTGCTGGCCGTCATGCAGGTCAATCTTTTGATCGATGATTTCAAAGATGCGAGCACCGGCAGTCAAGGCACGCTGAATTTCGAAAAGTGTTCGAGTGATGCGCGTCATCGGGTCCGCGATCATCGCCGCGAAGAGAGCAAAACTCACGAGATTGGTGAGCCCTTCCGGCTTTTCGAGATCGAGACCCTGTAATCCGCAAACCAGAACGAAGACGATCGCCACGATGCCGAGGAAGTTGACGAAACCCCTTGTGCCGGTGGCAATCCGAATCGCCCGTCGTCCTTCTCGCGTGTACTTCGAGGCGCTCGTCGCGAAACGATCTTGTTCGTATTCAATGGCTTCGAACGCTTGGATGGCGGGAACGGCGATCAATTGTTCGGTGAGTAGGCCGGTCATATCCGCCAGGTGAGATTGAACAAAACTCGTCCGGCGACGAACCCATTTCGAACTGATGCCGACGGCCACGACTCCTACCGGGACGATGGCGACGAGGACGAGAGTCAGTTGCCAGTTGAGATAAAAGAGGAAGGCGATCGCGCCGACGACTTGAATGATGTCACTGCCGATCGAAAAGAGTGAGTCGTAGGTGAAGCTTTGGAGCAGCATCATGTCGTTCGATGTGCGCGAAATCGATTCGCCGGTTTTTGCCTTGGCGTGGTACCAGAGAGGGAGTCGCATCAGCTTTGAGACGATTTCAACGCGCAGCCGTTCGATCATACGAAGCGATATGAAGCCGATTTGGTCTTCCGCGATGTATCGCGCGATTGACATAGCCGCGCCGGCGCAGAGGACGAGGAGCAGCGTTCGCTTGACCCCCGTTTCATCCTTCTGCAACACCGCCTCTTGAAAGACATTCTTTGCTAGTAGAGGGATGGCAAGCATCGCGAGAGAAGCAACCGTCAATGCGATGAGTGCAACGGCAAGACGAAACCGGAAGGGGTGAAGCCGACCCATGAGGCGAAAATAAACACCCCACGGCTGATCCGCCGAGGTCGAGGATTCTCCAGGGGCATTCGGAGAAGAATCGGGCGAAATGGTGCCGGCCACAGTATCGCTCATGTTTCCCCTCGTCGCTCGCTAGGCAGCTTGACGGTCGGCCGAACGGCGAGTCGAAGTTCCAGACATTAGTTTCTCAGCAATATCCGCCGCACGTTGGACCGCTCCCGCTTCGCCCAACATGGGGCGGACCTCCGCCAGCGAGTCGAGCACCGTCGTTCGCGCGTCTGTGTCACGCAGGAGACGCAACGCTTCTTTCGTGATCCGCTCCGCATTCACATCTTTGTTCCCCAACTCAGGCACGACTTTTCGACCGAGCAATACGTTGGGAAGCGAGAAATGATTGTATTTTCCGATCGGGAGCACTAGCTTTTGAACGAGGTTGTCGAGAATTCCAGCCAATCGATACATCGCGACGATCGGAACTCCCATCAGTGTAGCTTCAAGCGTTACCGTTCCTGAGCAAGCGAAGGCAAGATGGCATTCCGACAAGACAGCATGAGATTGACGATAACGGACCTCCACCGGAATCTTCCAGTTCGGCAAGTCTCGCTTGATGATTCGATGCGCCATGGGATTAGCCGCGCAAATGATGAATTTCGCATTCGGCTCCGACTGCTGAAGAAGCGCCGCACCCTCGCGCATCGACCAGAGAAGCTGCTTTACCTCCTGGCGACGACTTCCGGGAAAGAGTCCAATAACAGGATGGCTTCCGACCTCGCGTGGTGCTTTGGGAAGTTTGTCCAGCAGATCAACGATCGGATGGCCAATCCACTCGGCATCAAGACCCAGTTGATGGTATTCATCGGCTTGTGATTGGAAGATCGAGGCGAATTTCGCGTTACTTCCGGCCAAGATGCCGCGTTCAAACCACCAAACGCTCCAGAGTTCCGGCGGAACGTAAAAGAGGACCGGAATGCCGCACTGTTTGGCGATCGACATCACGCGGAAATTGATTCCGGCATTGTCGACCAGGATTGCTAGATCGGGAGGGTTCGTCTTGAACTCATGTTTGATTTGTTTCAGTGCCTTTAGGAGTTTGAATCCCTTCCCTAGAAACATGGTAATGCCGTGTGCGGTGCCGATCGTGCTCAGAGGAGTGCTGTCAAAGATGAGTCGAGCGCCGAGTTCACGAAGGGGTTCTCCCCCCATTGCCACGATTTCGCCGACCGCCTGTCGCTGCTGAAGTTCAGCAACGAGGGGCGCGACGAGGATATCGGATGAGCTACATCCTGTCGAAATAAACAGCTTCGGCTTGCCAGCTGCCTGTCCCATTCGTCATCCCTGATCGAGTGAACACGCGAATTCCATTCGCGTCTCACGCACACTTACGTTCCGCGTCTTTTCCACCTTCCAACATTTTTCGGAGCTGGTTGACCTCTTTGATCAACTTTGGAAGGCGAGAAAGTGCTTTTTGTTCGACTGCCCAATCTCGCGCCGGGCGATGCGGCGCGCCGGCGACTCGTTCTCCCTGGCCCACGCTTCGCGCGACTCCCGCTGCCGCGAGAATCATCGCACCATCACCAATGGTCGCATGATCCGCGATGCCGGCTTGACCCGCCATCCAGACCAAATCGCCCGTGGTGCATGAACCACCGATCCCGACTTGCGCCGCGATCAAATTTCGAGGACCGATTTGACAGTTGTGACCCACCATGACTTGGTTGTCGAGCTTGCTACTCAAGCCAATCGTCGTCGCACCAAGCGTAGCGCGGTCGACGGTCGTGTTTGCTCCAATCTCGACGTCGTCACCGATCTCTACGTGTCCCAATTGAGGGACTTTCACGTGTACAGGATAGCCCGGCTTATAACCAAACCCGTCACATCCGAGGACAACGCCGGCATGGATGATCGTTCGATCGCCGACGATCGTGAACGGATAAAGAACCGCGTGGGGATGAATCTCTACCTCTCGACCGATTCGGCACGCCTCGCGAATGACGGCATGAGCGTGAATGACCGAGGAATCCCCGATCTCGACATCCGCTTCAATGACAGCCAGAGGCCCGATCGACACGTGAGCACCGATTTTTGCTGTCGGATCAATGACGGCCGTCGGATGAATTCCCGTGTTTGATTTCGATTTCAATGGACGGAAACGTGTCGCGATTTTCAGAATCGCGTCGAGCGGTGATTGTACTTCGATGGAGGGGATCGTTTGCGGAAGTTCGCTCCCCGTTCCAATGACGATCGCGCCGGCATTTTTAATGTCTGCTGGTTTGATTCGATTATTTCCACTCAAAAACGTGATGGAATCGGAGGTCGCGCAGTAGTGGGGTTGAGCGGAGCGGATGAGAGCGGTCCCGTCTCCGTGGAGTGTCCCTCCCACGAAGTCCGCAAGTTCCGCGACAGAATAAACCATGAAAAACATCCCTGTTTGCATTCTGTGATAGTGCGAACGACCCCGGAGTTCCGCCTATCGCTCCCATCTCATACGCCGTCTACCGTTTTCGTGCAAGATCGTTGAACAGCGGGATCTGGGGACATTTTGGCGAGACAAAGCAGCAATTTCGTTTCGGCATCTCTCGGGAATATGATGAGGGGAACGAGGCAAGAAAAAGGAACCCGGCGTGGATATCGATGACTGGACAGTGGCAAATGTGGAGTCGGTCCGATTTGCCCATCCCAAGACCTGGCAAGCCGAGGTTGACCGCTCTGAAGAGGGGATCTCCGTTTTTTTGCAAAGCGACGCGGTCTCGTTCGGGGTCGTCGGGATCTATCCCACCAGCCAAGAACCGGATGAGATCGTCGAACAAATACTCGATTCCGTTCGCGATGAACACCCCGGAATCGAAGTAGAATCCCTCGATTTCGACGCGGAACGTTTCGACGACGCGGTTGGTTCCGAAGGGCTTTTCATGACGCTCGATATGGTGGCTTACTGTTGGGTCATGAGTTGGCGATTGCCGCATCAAACCGTCGTTGTGTATGTGCAATGCATTCAGCCGGAGGCAGGGGAGTGCGAGGAGATTTTTCACGGAATCTGTCAGTCCGTGCGCGGAGAGCCTGGATGAGGAAAGCTCCTTTCCTTTGCTGACGGCATACAAGAATTGAAAGCGGTTTATGTCTAACTAAGATAACGGTTTGCCCCGATCGCAATGATCGAAATACAACCGACGAGAGAGGATGGCGAGCGTGTTCGAGTCGCTCACTCAAGGATTATCAAACGCACTCGGAAAGCTTCGAGGAACGACCAAGTTCACCGAAGCCAACATGCACGAGGGAATGCGCGAGGTTCGCCGCGCCCTTTTGTCGGCTGACGTAAGTCTCGAAGTCGTCAACAGTTTCATTCAACGAGTCGAGCAGACCGCGCTCGGCCGCGATGTACTCAAATCCGTTCGCCCAAGTGAACAAATTGTTCAGGTTGTCTACGAGGAACTCGTCAACCTGATGGGGCCAGTGAATCCGGCCATTCCCCTCAAAAGAAGTGGTCCGACTGTGCTCATGCTCTGCGGTTTGCAGGGTAGTGGTAAAACGACCACGAGCGGTAAGCTCGCGAAGCTTCTTGCCAGCCAGGGTCAGCACCCCCTTCTAGTGGCGGCTGATCTTCAGCGACCTGCGGCCATTGAACAGCTCAAGACCATCGGCGCTCAGCTCGGCATCCCGGTCTACTCCGAGGCGATCACCGATCCGGTGAAAGTTTGCTTGAACGGCATCAAGGAAGCCGAGAAAACCAAGCGAAACATCGTGATTCTTGATACCGCCGGCCGACTCCACGTCGACGATGCGCTCATGAAAGAGCTCGAGGCGATCGATCGCCGCTGCAACCCGCAGCAGTGCTTTCTCGTCGCCGACTCGTTGACCGGTCAAGACGCCGTCAACAGTTCACGGGCGTTCAACGATGCGCTCGAATTAGACGGCATTATCCTCACCAAACTGGACGGTGATTCTCGCGGCGGTGCGGCCCTTTCCATTAAGGAAGTGACCGGCGTTCCGATCAAATTCGTCGGAATGGGGGAAAAGCTCGACGCTCTGGAGCCTTTCCGCCCTGAAGGAATGGCGTCTCGTATCCTCGGAATGGGAGATGTGCTTGGGCTGGTTCAAAAAGCCCAGCAAACCATCAACGAAGAGGACGCGAAAAAAGCCCAGGAGAAGATGGAGAAAGGGAAGTTCGATCTCTCGGACTTCTACACCCAGCTCCAGCGCGTCAAACAGATGGGCTCGCTCCGAGGCATTATCGAGCAAATGCCCGGCATGTCGCAAATGCTTGGTGATCAAGATGATCCGGAAGGGGAATTCAACCGGATCGAGGCCATGATCAGCTCGATGACCCCTGCTGAGCGAGCGAAGCCCGAGCTCATCGAGCATAGCCGACGCCGTCGAATCGCTCGGGGATCGGGGACAGAACCGCACGAAATCAACAAGTTGATCAAGCAATTCGAGCAGATGCGCTCCCTCATCAAGGGGATGGCGAATCAATCGATGATGGACCGTCTCAAAACGATGATGGGACTGCAACGGTCAGGTGCTCTCAATGGGATGGCCCCGTTGAACACTAAAGAAAGATCGAAGCGGGGAGCCAATATTTCTGCGGAAGATCGACGAAAGGCGCGGAAAGCGGAAAAACAGCGCAAGAAATCCAACCGCAAGCGCAATAGAAAGTAGATCTTGAAGAGGGTCCCGGAAGGACCTGTTTTGACGGAAGTGTTTTCGGTAATTGGGGAAGCGAAAAACGTGGCCGTTCGGATTCGACTCAAGCAGCTCGGACGCAAACACCGTCCGTATTACCGTATCTGCGTCATGGACGCTCGTTCGCCGCGCGATGGCAAGACCATCGAAGAAATCGGCACCTACGATCCCATGATCCGTGAGACCGACAAGCGGGTCAGCCTTAAGGGTGAACGCTATGACTACTGGCTGAGCGTCGGAGCTCTTCCGACGGATCACGTCAAGCGTCTGGCGGAAAAGTACAAGGGGAACGTTCCCGCCGTTCGTATCGACGAGCGGAAGGTGCGTGAAGTGGCCGTTGCCCCGAAGAAGGCAGAGCCTCGTCGGGTGAAGCAACAGCCGGCGGCCGCTCCGGTGGAAGAACCCGCTCCCGCTGCGGAGCCGGCAGAAGCCGCCACCGCGACCGAGGAAGCTCCCGCAAGCGAATAATTCGCTGCGGTTGGCCAGTCACTGAAGATGAGTTCCGTGGGCGCGCGGAACTCTTGGAAACAACCTGATTCGGAACGCGTGATCGCGAAGCCGAACGGAACCTACTGTCTGTGCCGGCATGCGATTCGACATCCTGACCTTGTTCCCGGAGATCTTCGACAGCTTTCTCGGCGAGAGTCTTCTCAAGAAGGCGATCGACGCCAAGCTTTTCGAGGTTCATCGATGGAACATGCGAGACTGGTCGAAGAGCAAGCATCATAAGGTCGATGACCGACCTTACGGCGGCGGACCGGGGATGGTCCTCAAGCCCGACCTCGTCTGTGATTGTGTCGAGGCGGTAAAGGGGAAGTGCGACGAACCGGGACGGATCGTCCTTCTAACTCCCGCGGGAGAGCGGCTGACGCAACCCGTGGTCGAGCGATTGGCCGAGCATAAGAGGCTCATCCTCTTGTGTGGCCGATACGAAGGATTCGACGATCGCGTCCGTCAGACGCTCGATCCCTGGGAGATCTCGATCGGCGACTTCGTCTGTAACGGCGGCGAAGTCCCCGCGATGGTCTTGATTGAAACGGTGATGAGGCTCATTCCGGGTGTACTGGGAGATGAGCAGAGCTCGGCGGAAGATTCGTTCAGCCAACCTGGTTGGATCGAGTACCCGCAGTACACGCGGCCGCCGGAGTTTCGGGGCATGAAAGTGCCTGACGTGCTCTTGCGGGGAAATCATCGAGAAATTGCAGAGTGGAGGCGGGAACAAGCTCGGCTTCGGTCAGAAGCTCGAAAGGCAACCAAATCGGTCAGCCACCCGCATGAGAAGGATAGCTAGCGATGTCGATGAATCGGATAATGGAAAAGGTCGAGGCCAAGTCGCTCCGAGCGGACCGCTTCGAATTTGAAATTGGCGACTCGGTCGAGGTCCAGGTTCGGATCCTCGAAGGAGACAAGGAGCGCATTCAGCCCTTCGCGGGTCTGGTGATCGCTCGCAGCGGCTCGGGCACCCGTGAAATGTTCACAGTTCGCCGAATCGTGGAAGGAGAAGGAGTCGAGCGAAGTTTCCCCCTCAATTCACCGAAAATCGCGGGCCTCGTCGTCACCCGCAAGGCGAAGGTTCGTCGCGCGAAGCTCTACTTCCTGCGTGATCGCGTTGGTAAGCGTGCGTTCCGCCTCAAGGAGCGCCCCATGAATGCTCCTCCGGCCGATGCCGAAAAGAAGAAGAGCCGCAAGGGGAAGAGGGCGAAGGCCGAACTTGCCGCCGCCGCAGAAGCATCGGGCAAGGCTCCCGCGAAGAAGGAAAAGAAGGAACGAAAGAAGCCAGCCGCCAAGAAGACCACCAAGTAGTCTTTTCGGCTCCTCTTGCTCATGGAATTTTCAATCGGGTGAGTCAGTTTGGCTCACCCGTTTGCATGCGCTGGACCTGTTGACTGCAACGGAGCACTGGGGCATTCAACAATTCATTTTCGACATCCCCAATATCTTGTTTAGTCTTGATTAATCGACGAACGGCACGATCTACTAATTGATCGCTCTGAGTATGATTCAGCGATCTCTATGAGTTCGTCCATGCTTCAATTCATCGCTCGACGTTTCCCTTGGTTTCCCTGGCCATGGCTCCCTTTAGGCCTCAAGGGTGAACGTGCCGCCGCCATTCATCTCTGGCGCCTTGGTTACAAGATTCTCTATCGTTCCTATCGTTGTCCCATCGGCGAGATCGATCTCGTCGCCATTGATCATGGGACTCTCGTCTTCGTGGAAGTTCGGACTCGATCGGATGCCGATCATGGGGAAGCTTGGGAAACGATCGGACCCAAAAAGCAGAGGAAGCTAAGCGCGCTGGCGAATCATTTTCTCAAACACGAACGTCGTTGGAGTCGATACCCGGCTCGATTCGACGTGGTCAGTGTCGAATGGCCCGTCGGACGTGGGAAGGGTCCCCAAATCACTCTTTACCGAGACTCATTCTCAGTAAGAGGGCCGTGGTTGAACGGATAGTCGCACTCAGTGAATTCCCACGATTGCCGGGGAAACAGACCGATGTTTATCGAGTAAGATAACCTTGGGGTGATTGATGTGGTCTGGCGCATGAGTTTGTGGCCATCTTCAGAAGTTGTCATCGTTAAGACGCGCACGATACACCGTCATAAAGGTCGAGATTGATGAGTGACACTCATGTGACAGTATCAAGCACGGTGAGTGGCAGATCCGGCAATCGATTCTGGCGAATCATTCAATCGCTCGCCATTGTCGGCGTCATCCTGTTCATCATCTTTGACGGTCCGGGCCGCCTTATTGAATTCTTCTCTTCGAAAGCAGCCAAAAGCTCTGACGAAGTAGGTCCGGCCGCCGAACAAAACACCTTTCAACTCACTAAAGAACAAGTCGCGAGTGCCGGCATCAAGACGGCGCCTGCGTTGGCTTCTCCTTGGATCGATGTCATACGGGTGACAGGATCCTTGGCCGTTAATGAAGATCGTGTCGCGCATATCCACCCCATTTCACCCGGCGTGGTGCGGAATGTGGATGTCGCATTCGGTGACACCGTCAAGACCGGGCAGCTACTCGCAACGATTGACAGTCCTGCGGTCGGTACGGCAAAACTCGAACTTGTTCAGAACGAATTGAAGCTGAAGGCCGCGCAGACAAAACTCGACTGGCAGAGAACGATCAACAAAAACGTTCAGGAGTTTATCACGCGCATTCTCGCCGATCCGGATCCGGTAAAGCTCGTGGAAGAGTTTTCCGACCGGCCAATGGGTGATTATCGATCTCAACTGATGAGTGCCTATACCCGGCGTCGAATGGCCGAGGTAGATGTCGCTCGTCTGAGTGAATTAGCAAATCAAGTCGTGGCCAACAAGGAACTCATTCGCGCCAAGGCGGAAGTCGAAGCTTCTGGCGCGGTCTTTCAATCGCTGGCGGAGCAAATCAAGTTCGACGCGCAACAGCAACTTCTACTCGCCGAACAACAGGTCGCCGAGGCAAAGACTTCCGTCGGGGTGAGTAAATCACGGCTTTATGTTCTCGGATACACGTTGCAGGATGTTGAATCGATGGACCCCTTGAAAGAGGGTCAAAAGCTTTCGTACTTTCCCATCAAAGCACCGCTCGACGGGACGATTTTGCAGAAGGACATCGTCCTTGATGAACAGGTCGAGACGTCGTTCTTCCTTTTTAAGATCGCGGACCTGTCGACGGTTTGGCTTAAAGCATCTGTGTTCGAGAAAGACCTGGGATTGATTCACGGACTCGTCGGAAAAGAAATCAATTTTCGTGCAGTAAGTTATCCGGGCCGGACATTCTCTGCAAAAGTAACATCGATGGGAAACGTCGTCGATGAAGCGACGAGAGCGTTACCGCTTTTAGCAATCGCTGAGAACAAAGAAGGAATTCTGAAGCCGGGAATGTTCGTCGAAGTGGAGATTCCCGCCTCTGAAGTGGCGGAGGTGCTCAGTGTTCCCAATGCCGCCATCGTGGAACACGCGGGGCAATCGAACGTGTTTGCTCAAACGGGACCAACGACGTTCGAGCGCAGAAAGGTCGAAGTCGGGCGCCGGCAGTCCGATCGAGTCCAGATCATCAGCGGATTGAAAGGGGGGGAGCAAGTCGTGATAGAAGGGGCGTTTGCCCTGAAATCAGAAATGCTTCGATCCCTGCTGAGTGAGGAGTGAAATGCCGGACACTTTCTGGAACAGAAACATTCTAAACTCGAGCGTCCATAACTACCGCTCGCGGATCAACGGGAATCGATATCTTGGTTAACCGCCTCATTGAATTCTCGATCAAGAATCCGATGCTCGTGATTCTGGGCGCCTTGCTGATGGCGGCAGCAGGGCTCTGGGCGGTCACTCAACTTCCGATCGACGCGGTTCCTGACGTCACCAACGTTCAAGTCCAGGTTCTTACCAAAGCGCCGGCCCTTGGCCCGGAAGAAATCGAACAGTTCATCACGTTTCCGATCGAAGCCGCTATGAGCGGCGTTCCGAGAGTGGAGGAAATTCGCTCACTTTCTCAGTTCGGACTCTCCGCCATCACCATCGTCTTCGAGGAAGGGACCGACATTTTCTGGGCACGCCAGCAAGTGGGGGAACGTCTTGTCGTGGCACGAGACACGATCCCCGCCGGGGTCGGTGTGCCGGAACTTGGACCGCTGACGACTGGACTCGGCGAGATCTACCAGTTCGAAGTCCGCGCTCTTCCAGGTTACGACTATAGCCTGATGAAACTTCGAGAGATTCTCGATTGGCAAGTGGCTTACCAACTTCGAAGTGTCCCCGGCGTCATCGAAGTCAACACCTTTGGCGGTGAACTCAAAACATATGAGGTTCAACTCGATCCCGACAAGATCATTAACTTCAACATCTCGATCGATCGCGTTTTGCAAGCTCTCCGCGATAACAACCTCAATCAAGGGGGAGGGTATATCGTTCACGATGCGGAGCAGCGCATCGTCCGCGGCGAAGGATTGATCAAGTCGCTCGGAGACGTCGAACAGATCGTCGTTGACGCAAGGCAAGGGACGCCGATTTATATTCGTGATATCGGAACCGTCCGATATGGACCGCTCCTTCGGCAGGGGGCGGTGACTCGTGACGGTCGAGGCGAAGTCGTCACCGGTATCGCGATGCTTCTCATCGGCGAGAATGCGCGAACCGTCGTCGATCGGGTCAAAGCGAAAGTTGAACAGATTCAGAAGACGCTCCCGCAAGGGGTCGTCATTGACACCTTCTATGATAGAACCGATCTCGTTCGTAAGACCATCGCGACCGTCGTGAAGAACCTGACGGAAGGTGGTGTTCTCGTCATCGTCGTCTTGGTAGCGCTCCTCGGCACGTTTCGCGCTGGCCTCATCGTTGCGCTGGCGGTCCCGCTCTCCATGCTGGGAAGCATCATCGGGATGCTATGGTCCGGGCTTTCCGGTAATCTGATGAGTCTCGGAGCGATCGACTTTGGACTGATCGTGGATGGATCGGTCGTCATGATCGAGAACGTCATTCGTCGGGTTGGGATGAGTAAGCCAGAGCGTGGCAATCAAGTGTCAGTCGACGTGATCCGTGATGCCTGCCTTCAAGTTGCTCGTCCCGTGGTGTTCGGCGTCACGACGATCATCCTTGTGTATCTGCCGATTCTCAGCCTTCGTGGTATTGAAGGAAAGATGTTTCGTCCGATGGCGTACACGGTGGTGTTCGCTCTGGTCACATCGCTCGTCTTGGCGTTAACACTCATGCCCGCATTGGCGGCTCTATTCCTGCGCAAGCATGTGGAGGAGGAAGAAACCGCGATTGTGCGGGGGGCTCATCGAACTTATGAGCCCGTTCTTCGATCGGAGATGAAGAGTCCGGGCATCGTCGCAATCGTTTCGTTGATTCTATTCCTTGGAAGCATTGGAATGGCTCTTCGCTTAGGGGCAGTGTTCGTTCCCAAGCTTGATGAGGATTCGATCGCAATTCAATCCATTCGATTGCCAAGCGTCTCACTCGAAAGTTCAGTCAAGACCACTACGGAAATCGAGAAATTGCTCCGTGAGTTTCAACCGGTGAGCACGGTGGTATCGAAGACGGGCCGTCCCGAGATCGCCAACGATCCGATGACCGCGAACATGACGGATATTCTCGTCATGCTAAAGCCCCACGATGAGTGGCAAGGCTTTCACAGTGACGAGGCACTTGTGGATGCGATGAAGGAAAAGCTGACGAGTGCGATCCCTGGTAATTCATTTAGTTTCACGCAGCCGATCGAGCTACGCGTGCAGGAACTCGTTGCGGGTGTGAAGTCAGATGTCGGAATCAGTCTTTATGGCGACGACTTGGCAACGCTGAAGTCAAAAGCAGATGAAATCGCTCGCGTGATCGAAACGGTTCGCGGTGCCGCCGATGTTCAGACAGAGCAAGTCGCGGGTCTTCCATTCCTTCGGGTGAAGATCAAGCGAGATCAGATTTCCCGTCTAGGAATCAGCGCGACACAGGTGCTCGATGCGGTGAGCGTGATTGGTGGCCGTGTCGTGGGGCAAGTATACGAAGGGCAACGACGATTTCCGCTCCAGGTCCGCTTGGCTCCCTATTGGCGGCAAGAGGTGGATCGGCTTCGTCGGCTGACGGTGGCCGATGCGCAAGGTCGGCTGATTCCGCTCGACCAACTCGCAGAATTGGTCGAGGTTGATGGACCTGCACAAATCAGCCGTGAAGCGATTCGGCGTCGCATTATTGTGCAATGTAACGTGCGTGGTCGAGACCTGGCGAGCTTCGTGGCCGAGGCACAGCGGACTGTCGATGCGAAGGTGCCCCTTCCACCTGGATATATGGTGACATGGGGTGGTCAGTTTAAGAACTTGCAGGAGGCGAGCGCACGGCTTGCGATCGCGGTTCCTGTCGCTCTACTCCTTATCTTTCTTTTGTTGCACACGACGTTCGGGTCCGCGTCGTTGGCCGTTTTGATCTTTCTCAACGTGCCAATGGCAGCGACGGGCGGAATTGTCGCTCTATGGCTGCGAGGCTTACCGTTCTCGATTTCCGCCGGCGTCGGATTCATCGCGCTCTTTGGCGTTGCCGTGTTGAACGGCGTGGTGCTCGTGACGTACATCGTCGAACTTCGCCGTACCGGCCAATCAGCGACGGAGGCCGCTTCGCATGGTGCACTCTCTAGGATGCGGCCCGTTCTCATGACCGCGCTCGTCGCAATCCTTGGATTTGTGCCGATGGCGATCTCCACCGGTTCGGGTGCGGAGGTACAGCGTCCACTCGCCACCGTCGTCATCGGCGGACTTGTGACATCGACTCTTTTGACTCTGATCGTTCTTCCCACCATCTATCACTGGTTCGAGCCGAAATCTCTCGTTCCGAATGAGGTTGCCTCTCAATGAAATGGCGGACCCACTCTTCTCAGAATCGTCATTCACTCACATCAGCCATCTCGTGATTTGTGAGGCATAGTTGCTTAAAGGGGGCGATTGCGCGCCTTCGCTTCGGTCTGGGGGCATCATGGTATCATTGTTTCGCGCGTTGTTTGAACCCATCACCGATCATCTGATTCGCGCTAGAAGATATTTGGAACGCCAAGGTTTTCGGATCATCACCAAGGGCTATCGGTTCGCTGGAATTGAGGTGGACTTTATTGGGCAAGATGGAAGCGTATTGATGCTGGTTTTGGTTCGGACGCGCGGCCCGGCGGGAGTCGGTGGCCGGCATGAAGATGACGAGGAAATCGACCACGAATCATTGCATCAGGCGGCGGAGAAATGGATTGATGATCATCCCGATGTCAACGTAAAGGACGTTCGACTCGATGTCATTCGATTGGATTGGTACGGCAAGGCGAGAGGCGAACCGGTACTTCGATATTTCCCAGGCGCTATTCCCATCACCATGCGCACCTCAAGTCATGCGTAGATGTCGCATTCGTTGTCTCGATCGATGATCTCACTTCTTTGAGTCATTCTTCTTTAGTTTTGATTCCGTCTTCTTCTCGGCAGGAGCAGGGCTGCTCGACGCTGAACCAGCACCATCGGCACTCGTTGACGACTTCGACTCACTCGACTTGGAGTCGCTCGAACTCGAAGCAGAATCAGCCTTCTCGGCCTTTTTGTATGATTCGCTACGATAGTCGGTTTGGTAGTAACCCGATCCCTTGAAGATGATCGCGCCCCCCGTCCCCAAGAGTCGCTTCACTTTCTTCTTTTTGCACTCGGGACATTTCGTGATGGGATCGGCGGTGATGGATTGCCATTCCTCGAATTTGTGCCCACAAGCCGTGCACTCATACTCGTAGGTCGGCATGACTTCGCTACTCCCACACCCATTCAAACCAAGTTTCAATTCACACGATCGACTTCAAGAACTACCAAACGCGATGGAACGAGCGACGTTATGATGACGCGGCCGCGGAAACGATGACCTGCGCCGGTCGCAATATTCGTTCGTGTAACTGATAGCCGGTGCGCACCGTCTGAAGAACGGTCATCGGCGGTACATTTGCCGCCGGCTGTTGCATGATTGCTTCGTGCATGTTCGGATCGAACGGTTGTCCGACGGCGTCGATGGGAGTAACGCCGTGCTTGGCGAGTGTCTCCAGCCATTGCTTATGGACGAGCTTAATTCCCTCGACGAGCTTCGCCGCACCGGCATCATTCGCGGCGGATTGAAGGGCACGCTCCAAGTTGTCGAGGGCCGGCAAAAGGTCCGTAATCACCGGCTGAGCCGCGTAGCGACGCTCTGATTCCAAATCTCGGCGAACGCGCTTTTGATAGTTCTCGAACTCGGCTTGTGTCCGTCGCGCCAATTCGAGATACTTGTCACGTTCGGCTTCGATTGCTTTCGTCTGATCGATGGAGCCGACATCTCCCACGACGCCGATCTCCTCGCCCCCTATCGGACGGGATTCATCATCCCCTGCGTGGTTCATCGGGTCGTTGGTGGCTTCTGTCATGGGTTGTTCCTCGTTCATGACTCGTCGATGAATTCTATGTTCCATTCATCCAACAAAGATGGCGAACGCGGATTTCCTTTCCGCTTCTCACTTCGTTTCCTTGGCTTCGTCGTGTCCGAAGAGATATTCGCTGACGGTGTCTAACCAGGACTTTCGTTCCGGGGACACATGTTTGTGATCGAGCTCAGCGAGTTCTCTGAGCAATTCCTCTTGCCGCTTGTTGAGCTTCTTTGGCACATCGATCGTCACGTGCAAATGGAGATCGCCGCGCGAGCCGCCTCGCGGATCGGGCATTCCTTTGCCACGAAGACGAAAGACTTCGCCCGGCTGTGTTCCCTTCGTAAGGGTGAACTTTTCCGGTCCGTTTAAAGTGGGCACGTCGATCTCAGCACCGAGGGCCGCTTGAGTGTAGGCGACTGGAATTCGACAATGCAGATCGCTTCCATCGCGTTCGAAGATCGGATGCTTGGTGATCTGAACGAGAACGTAGAGGTCTCCCGCAGGGCCACCCGGCTCACCTGCTTCTCCCTGTTCGCGGACGCGAAGATGCATGCCGTGATCGACTCCTGGCGGAATCTCGACATCAACCTCTGCCGTCTCGACGACGCGTCCACGGCCCCGGCAATCGGTGCAAGGATCGGTAATAGTCTTGCCACGTCCTTGACATGTGGGACAGGTCGTCGCGATGCGAAAAGGGCCTTGAGCGCGGACGACTTGACCTCGTCCGCCGCACATGCTGCAAGCGCTCGGCGAAGTACCCGGCTTGCATCCTGTGCCGCTGCACGTCTTACAACTGACGTGTCGCTTGACGCTGATTGTTCGTTTGACGCCGCGAGCCGCTTCATCGAGCGTCAGCTTGATGTCGGTCTCGATGTCGGCCCCTTTTGCAGGACCCCGCGAGCGCCGCCCGCCTCCACCGAAGACCGAACCAAAACCGAAGAGATCACCGAACGCATCAAAGATGTCGTTGATGTTCGTGAATTCGTGGAAGCCGGTCCCTTCCAGCCCTTGATGACCGTACCGATCGTAGCGGGCTCGCTTTTGCTCATCCCCGAGGACCTCAAAAGCCTCTGCCGCCTCCTTGAACTTCTCCTCGGCTTCCGGATTGTTTGGGTTGCGGTCGGGGTGATACTTGAGCGCAAGCTTGCGATACGAGGCTTTGATCTCCTCGACGGTGGACGTGCGAGTGACGCTGAGAACTTCGTAATAGTCCCGTTTTTGCGGCATAGCGTCCTGCGTTCACAAAAGTGATGAAGGAGGTTTCATGGAGCTCGTTGGATCAAGCGGTAACGAGCGGGCTCCTTTTTGTGACAATACCGCGACCAGCGGGGCCCAAATGTCGGGTGCCATCCACCAATCGCGGCAACTGTCTTCAATGTTGTTCGTGAGCACATCAAGCGTGCTTACGCACGCTCAATGCGTTTCTTAATTATCGAACCGAGCCTTGGACCGATTTGGCCTGTTCATCATCGTCATCAAGCTTGGTGACGAGGGCCTCAGTCGTCAGCATGAGTGCCGCGATGCTAGCCGCATTTTGCAGTGCCGATCGGACGACTTTGGTGGGATCGATGATGCCCGCCTCGATCATGTCGACGTACTGGTTCTTGTTGGCATCGTAGCCGTGGTTCTTGCCGCGATTCTTGACCTCATCGGCCACCACCGCACCGTCGCCACCGCCGTTCGAGACGATCTGGCGAATCGGAGCTTCGAGAGCCTGAGCGATGATCTGAGCGCCGACCTTCTCGTCACCCTTGAGCTTGCTCGTCCCTTCCTCAACTGCTTCGATGCAGCGGAGCAGGGCGACGCCACCACCGGGAACGATTCCCTCAGCGCTGGCGGCTCGGGTCGCATGGAGAGCATCTTCATAAAGATCCTTGCGGTTCTTCATGGCTGCTTCGGTCGCGCCACCGATCTTGATGACCGCGACGCCGCCGGTCAGCTTTGCCAGCCGCTCGGCGAATTTTTCGCGATCGTACTCGCTCTTGGTTTCATCAAGCTGACGGCGAATCTGCTCGACCCGCTTCTCGATATCGGCCTTCTTGCCGCCCCCCTCGATGATCGTCGTCGATTCCTTGTCGACCTCGATGCGGCGAGCCTGACCCAGCATCTCGACCGTGACGTTCTCGAGCTGAATGCCGAGATCTTCGCTGATGAGCGTGCCGCCGGTGAGGGTAGCGATGTCGCCAAGCATCGCCTTGCGACGATCGCCGAAACCGGGAGCCTTGACCGCCGCTACCTTGATCACGCCGCGAAGCTTGTTCACGACGAGAGCTGCGAGGGCCTCACCTTCGACATCTTCCGAGATGATGAGAAGGGGCTTGCCGGATTGAACGGCTTTCTCGAGGACCGGAATCAAATCTCGAAGATTGCTGATCTTCTTCTCGTGAATGAGAATCAGCGCGTCTTCCAGAACGGCGGCCATGCTGCCGGCATCGGTGATGAAGTAAGGCGACAAGTAACCCTTGTCGAACTGCATCCCTTCGACGACGCTGAATTCGTCCTGGGCGGTCTTACCTTCCTCGATCGTGATTACGCCGTCCTTGCCGACCTTTTCCATCGCTTCGGCAAGCTGGTTGCCGATCGTGGGATCGTTGTTGGCGCTGATCGCACCGACCTGAGCGAGTTGAGCCTTGCTCTTGACCGGCGTGGAGATCGATTCGAGATGAGCGACGGCGGCATCCACCGCCTTCTCGATGCCACGGCGAATGAGCATCGGGTTCGCACCGACGGTCAAATGCCGAAGACCTTCCTCGAAGATCGCCCGTGCAAGGACGGTTGCGGTCGTGGTGCCGTCACCCGCCACGTCGCTAGTTTTGCTGGCGACTTGATTGACGAGCTTCGCGCCGATGTTTTCGAACGGATCGGGAAGTTCGATTTCCTTGCTGACGCTGACGCCGTCCTTAGTGGCCGTCGGGCCGCCGAAGGACTTCGAGATGATGACGTTGCGGCCGGTCGGGCCCATCGTCGTCGCGACGGTGCGAGCAAGCTTGTTGACGCCTTCCAGCATCTTCTTGCGAGCATCGTCCGAGTACAGAAGCTGCTTAGCCATGTGACCTGTGTCTCCTAGATGAAATCCTTCACTCGGACCGCGACTTACTCGACTTTCGCGAGGATGTCGCTCTCTCGCATGATCTTGAGCTCTTGCCCGTTGACTTTGACGTCGTTGCCCGCGTACTTGCCGAAGAGGATCGTATCGCCGACCTTCACGGAAAGGGTTCCGCGTTCACCCGAATCGAGCAGCTTGCCCGGACCTACCGCGACAACCGAACCCTTCTGCTGCTTTTCCTTGGCATTGTCGGGAAGAAGGATACCTCCAACCGTCTTCTCTTCGCTCTCGGCAGCTTTCACGATC
Organism: bacterium; assembly: GCA_019748235.1. GTDB lineage: Bacteria > Planctomycetota > Planctomycetia > Kolteriales > Kolteriaceae > JAIEPU01. The sequence goes on along the minus strand of JAIEPU010000111.1, from coordinate 1,135 downwards.
ACGCGGTCATCCAGCGGCTTCAGATTCAACTTCACAGCTCAAACCTCCTAGTTCTCAATGTTTTTTGATGTTGTTGGGTTGAAGTTCAGGCGGAGTGACGAACCGCATTCGCTTTGGGCTCGTCACTCACATCGGGCAGGCTCTTAGAAGCCCATGCCACCCATGCCGCCCATACCTCCCATGCCACCCATATCCATGCCGCCCATGCCTCCCATACCACCCATGCCGTGGTCATGGTGGTGATGATGATCACCGCCGGCTGCCTTCGGCTCCGGTTTGCTGGCGATCAAGCATTCGGTGGTGAGCAAGAGGGCTGCGACGCTAGCGCCGTTTTGAAGAGCGCTGCGAGTGACCTTCACCGGATCGATGATTCCCGCCTTCTTCAGGTCTACGTAGTCGTCCTTGTTAGCGTCATATCCGTAGGTCTGATCCGACTTCTTGAGGATGTTGGCCGCGACGACGCTTCCGTCGAGTCCGGCATTCTGTGCGATCGTGCGGACCGGGATGCTCAGAATCGAGCGGATGATTTCGACGCCGAACTTCTCCTCGCCCGAGACCTTCAGCTTCTCGATGGCAGAAGCACTGCGAAGGAGTGCCACACCGCCGCCAGAGACCACGCCTTCTTCGATGGCCGCGCGGGTCGCGTGAAGCGAATCTTCGACGAGTGCCTTATGCTCCTTCATCTCCGTTTCGGTGATCGCACCAACGTTGATCTGAGCAACGCCACCAGCGAGCTTGGCGAGACGCTCTTGAAGCTTCTCGCGATCGTAATCGCTATCGGTCGCTTCGATCTCACGGCGAATCTGCTCGCAACGAGCTTGAATGTCCGCGGCCTTGCCCGCACCCTTGATGATCGTGGTGTGCTCAGCGTCGATTTTGATCTTCGACGCACGGCCCAAATCTTCGAGCGTTACGCTTTCCAGGGTAACACCAATATCTTTGGTGATCGCCTTGCCCGTGGTGAGCGTTGCGATGTCGGCGAGCATGGCCTTGCGGCGATCGCCGTAGCCAGGAGCCTTGACCGCACAGACGTTCAAAATGCCGCGAAGCTTGTTGACGACCAGGGTCGCGAGGGCTTCCCCTTCGACATCTTCAGCGATGATGAGGAGCGGCTTGCGAGACTTTGAGATCTGCT
>JAIEPU010000113.1 GCA_019748235.1 bacterium | reverse complement strand
TCAGGCACTGATGTCGCCTGCTGGGTTCACTGGGTGGACGCGATGAATCGAAGCATTGCATCGTTTGAAAAAGACATCCGAACGTCTTCCCCTTGGATCACTCTTCTCCACGAAGTCCCGCAGGCGTTGGCTATCTCGACGACATTGAAGTCAACGCCTTCTTACCTCGAATGCTGGCGAGAACTGCGTGAGAAACTGATTGCTCCGCTCGGTTGGCATGAATTCAGGAAAGCGAAGGACTCTTGGAAAGAGTGTTTAGAGAATTTGAAACGACATTTGCCGAAAAGCAAGATTGATGAAGCGACGGCCGCTTGGATCGATCAATTAGAGGGCTCGCTTTCCAACCGCCCACTCGATGAGCTTTGGGAACAGGTCCTTTCCATTCGGAAGAAAGTTGATGATTTGGCGAGCGGAATGAACTTCCGTGTCCTCTACAACGACGAGCGACAGCTTTTCGCGATCGGATTCAACGTTTCAACAGGGGAATTGGATCGAGCCCATTATGATTTGCTCGCGTCCGAGGCAGCCCTCACCAGCTTTCTCATGGTCGCCCGTGGAGACGCTCCGCAGCGACACTGGTTCCATCTCTCTCGCCCGGTCACCGGTTCGGCGATGAACCCAGCCCTCATTTCATGGGGCGGGACGATGTTCGAGTACTTGATGCCCCGTCTCCTGCTTCGACCTCCCGAGGGGACGCTGCTTCATGTCAGTCAAGAGTCCGCAGTGGAGCATCAGATCGCCTACGGCAAAGAGATGAACGTTCCGTGGGGGATATCGGAATCCTCCTATGCGGTTCTCAATGCGGGGGATGACTATCAATACCAGGCATTTGGCGTCCCCACATTGGGTCTGAAGCGTGGGTCGGCGTCCGATCTCGTGGTCTCTCCTTATTCGACGATGCTGGCATTGCCGGTCCTGCCCCACGAGAGTATCCGCAACCTACACGTGCTAAAGGCGCATGAAGCGGAAGGACGATTCGGATTTCACGAAGCTGTCGATTTCTCCGCCGACCGGGTGACGGACGAAAGCGTCGGGCGTGTCGTTCGATCATTCATGGCCCATCATCAAGGAATGTCTTTACTGGCCATCGTGAATTCCCTTTTTGATGACGTTATGCCTCGTCGTCTTGAGCGCGATCCCATTGTCCGAGCGACGGAGCTGTTGCTTGAGGAACGCGTTCCATTCGATGCTCCTCGACAAGTCATTGAACACGCCGGCGCGGAATCGGCAGACGGTGAAAAGGGACTCGGCGATGAGCAACCGATGGTGCGCCGTTTGGCCACCCCTCACACGTCGTTTCCTCGATCGCACCTCCTCTCCAATGGCGAATATTCGATCTTCGTCTCTCATTCGGGAGCAAGTCGAAGCAAGTGGGAAGACATTGACGTCACTCATTGGCGCGCTGATCGTGCCCGTGATAACTGCGGCACCTTCGTTTATCTGCGGGTACCGTCCACCGGGCGGGTCTGGTCAGCCGGATATCAGCCGGTGCGCGTTGAGTCCGATTCGTACGAGGTCACCTTTTCAAGCGATCGCGCAGAGATCAGACAAGTCGACTCGATGTTCGAAACTGCAACTGAAATACTCGTCTCCCCCACCGATCCCGTTGAAATTCGGATCGTGGCGGTCACCAATCGGACGCGAGATGTTCAAACCGTCGAATGGACCAGCTATTCCGAACTTGTGTTGACGCGCCATGCCGATGACGTCGCTCATCCTGCCTTTCAAAAGCTGTTTCTTGAAACGGAGTACATCCCGAGCGGGGCGATTCTTTGTCGCCGACGTGGCCGCTCCTCTCACGATCAGCCCCTATGGGCCTTTCAATCGCTAGTACACGAGGGAAAGGTGGTCGGCAAACTGGAGTTCGAAACAGACCGGAGGAAATTCCTCGGTCGAAACCGCAGTACGAGTAACCCGATCGCGCTCGATTGGAATCAACATTTAGGTGGGTCGGCGGGTCCCGTATTGGACCCGATCTTTTCCTTGCGACGCCAACTCAAGCTCAAGCCAAACGAAACCGCCCGCGTGGTCGTGGTCATGGGAACCGGTAGATCGCGAGAGGAAGTATTGCTTCTCGCCGATCGTTATCGCGACATTGATGCCATCCATCGAATGACAGAAATTGCTCTTGCGCGAGGTGGAGATGATCGTAGTCGTCTCCGGATTTCGCCGTCTCAGGAGCAGCTCTTCCAACGACTATCGGCGCAGGTGATTTACCCTGGTCCGCTATTTCGAACTGATGCGTCAACAATCGATGCCAATCGACTTCGGGGAGTCGATCTCGGACGACACGGAATTTCTGGTGATCGGCCGATTGTACTGGCACACTTGGATTCCGAGGATCATCTTCCTTTGGCGCGCGACCTGATCCAAGCTCACGCCTATTGGCGAACGCGCGGACTGGAAGTCGATCTCGTCTTTGTTGATGAACATGCCACGGGCTACTTCGACGAAATCCAGCGACAATTGCGGGAGATGATCCGAAACTTTTTTGAACTCGATCTTCTCGACAGGCCGGGCGGAGTATTCATTCGAAACGTCGCTCATTTGACCGTTGACGATCAGATTCTCCTCCGAACGTCGGCCTGTTGTGAATTTCATGGAAACCGTGGAATACTGTTAGAGCAGGTCAACTTACTTGAAGCGCAACCGCCTTTTTCGAATCCCATTCCAGCCCCGAGAAAGACGGTCGATCGATACGCTCCATTGGCAAATGATTCATTATCGCCTCTTGATATTGACGGACTATCGCTTGCCAACGGATACGGAGGACTTTCAGCCGACGGTAGGGAATACCGCATCCTTCTTGCCGGTAAGTCAGGGTCCGACCGACTTGAGCAATCAACCCCTCTCCCTTGGTCCAATGTCGTCGCTAACCCACAATTCGGATTCCTCGTCACGGAGTCGGGAAGCAGTTTCACCTGGGCCGTCAATAGTCAGGCCAATCGTCTGACTCCTTGGAGCAACGACCCTGTTAGCGATCCTTCGGGCGAAATCATCTACCTCCGTGATGAAGAGAGTAAGGAAGTCTGGACGCCCACGCCCGAGCCAATCAGGGATGGAGGACCCTACCAGACTTCTCACGGAGCCGGGTATTCGATGTTCGAACATCACCGGCGAGGCATTAGCAGCAAACTTGAAATGTCGGTCGCGCCGGAGGAACCGGTCAAATTCTTCATTCTTCGACTGACGAACAACGATTTAGTGCATCGCTCATTGACTGCGACTCTCTATGTGGAATGGGTGCTCGGCACAAATCGTCAAAAGAATGCTCCCTATATCGTGACCGAGGTGGATCACGAAACAGGAACGCTCCTGGCCCGTAACAGTTCACATCCCGAGTGTCCGAACCGAATCGCATTCATCGATACCTCGACTCGGCCGCGCAGTTTTTGCGCGGATCGATCGGAATTCATTGGTCGTAATGGAAGCCTCGATCATCCCGCGGGCATGCGAGTCGCCGATCTTTCCGGACGGATTGGAGCCGGACTCGATCCATGCGGCGCTCTTCGCGTCCCCATCGTGCTTCCACCTCATGGGACCGAAGAAATCATCTTCGTGTTAGGACAGGGAGAGGATCGCGACCACGCTCTCCGATTGGCGAAGCAGTATCGACAGCCCCCTGCCGTGCAGGCGACGCGCCAACGTTCGATGGAATTCTGGAACGATTTACTGAGCGTGATTGAGGTTCAAACCCCAGTCCCAAGCTTCGATGCAATCGTGAATCGATGGCTCCTGTACCAAACGGTCAGTTGCCGCTTCTGGGGACGTTCTGGTTTCTATCAGTCGGGAGGTGCTTACGGTTTCCGTGATCAATTGCAGGACTCCATGGCCCTAATGCATTCTTTGTCAGAAGAAGCGCGAGCCCATTTGCTCCGCTCTGCTTCACGGCAATTCCCCGAAGGTGACGTCCAACACTGGTGGCACCCGCCTGGTGGAGGAGGTGTAAGAACGCGGATCAGTGATGATTTCCTTTGGCTGCCATTCGTCGTGTGCGAATACATCGACGTGACGGGAGATACTCGCGTTCTGGACGAATTCGTTCCCTTTATTCAAGGCCCCCTACTCCAACCGGGACAAGAGGATGACTATCGTGTTCCGGAAGTCACCACCGACACCACGACTCTTTATGATCACTGCGTACGAGCGATTCGAAATGGTTGTAAATTCGGTTCGCACGGTCTTCCGTTAATGGGGACAGGGGATTGGAATGACGGCATGAACCGCGTGGGTCACGAAGGACGTGGCGAAAGTGTCTTCAATGCGTGGTTCCTTCTCGCCAATCTTCGACGATTTGCCAAGGTCGCTGAATCTCGTCAGGATCACGGAGTGGTTCAAGAATTCGATACCGTCGCTCAACAACTTCTGCCCGCCATCGAACTCAACGGGTGGGACGGGCAATGGTATTTGCGAGCTTACTTCGACAACGGCACGCCGCTCGGGTCGCAAAGTAACAGCGCCTGCCAGATCGATTCGATCGCTCAATCGTGGGGAATTCTCTCACGCGAGGGAGATCCGGCACGTTGTCGACAGGCGATGAACTCCGTCATTGAACGGCTGGTTGATACGCAGCATCGTTTGATTAAGCTGTTCGACCCTCCCTTCCGAGATGCAGACTCCTCCGTCGACCCAGGATATGTGAAAGGTTACTTGGCGGGCATTCGCGAAAACGGAGGACAATATACGCACGCCGCCACATGGGTTGTGATGGCTTTCGCGGAGATGGGGGACACCGAGCGTGCGTTTCGCCTCTTCCAGATACTCAATCCGCTCGAGCGAGTACGATCGAAGTCGGCCGCCGATACATACATGATCGAGCCGTATGTGCTGGCCGGAGATGTGTACGGCGAGCCCCCTAATGCGGGTCGAGGAGGATGGAGTTGGTACACCGGTTCCTCCGGCTGGCTCTATCGAGTCGGTATCGAGAGCATCATCGGCTTTCGTCGGGAGGGAAATATGCTTCGGTTTCAACCGTGCGTTCCCAATGATTGGAATGAATACTCGGTTCGCTACCGCTTCGGGAGATCAACGTACACGATTCATCTTCGACGAGCGAAGTCCGACGAAGGCCCGAGTGTTCGAGTAGACGACGCGGTTCAAGAATCCGGGAGGATTTCACTCGTCGATGATGGTGCCCCGCACGAAGTAAAAGTGGTGTGGAAATCGTAATTTAGACCCGCGGGACGAGGAGTATTCTCCAAAGAGGTCGTCAAACTGCGTTAAAAGCGAAACCCCTCCTCGCGTCCAGCGAAGAGGGGTTCTTCATTTCAACAATCGTCGAATCGATCCGGCTTAGTCATTTCGTTGAAGCGACATGAGCAGGCGAATCATCCACCAGAAGAGAAGAGCGACCGACGCGAAGAGAGCAAGCGAAGCCGCCACATGCTGACCGATCCGGTACTGATGAAGTACGTTCGACGTGTCATAGAGAATGTACAGGCTCGCCAGGACCACCATTCCGACCGGCAGCCAAACCCCTAGGCTGCTCAGGTTGAATCCGGGAACGAACATCGCCACGACGAAGACACCGAGAATCGCCAGACTGATGATTCCGAGTGCCGGCCCAAGGAACGAAAAGTTGTAACGAGTGATAAAGACGAAGATGGAAAGACCCGCGAAAACGGCGATGGTGAGGACCCCTGCCGTCGTGATGAGTTCTGGGCCTGCAACGGCTTGTGCGAACAGGAGGAGCGGCGTGAAGATGATCGATTGAAGCACAACATAGAGCCCGAGCCCGACATATTGCATGGCCTGGCTGGTTTCGGATTGAGCCCACATCTGGGCGATCCAACTTCCACCGACGAAACAAGCAAAGAAGATCAAATAACCAATGTTCCCGTTGCCGAACATGAGTTGCGTGATGCCCATAGACAACTGTTCGTTGCTTAGGATCAACGCGGTGAGACCAGCGAAAGCCAGAATGGCGCCGCCGAGGTGAAGATAAGTCTTTCCAATAAAGTCAGCCCGCTCATCAACAGACGCCTGGCTGGCAAACGTCAGTTGGTCGGCAAAGCTTTCATTTCGATTGGCCACGGATACAGTCTCCTTCTTCACGGACGATTCTCGATGCCGCCGAATTATAACCTGTCATCTGTTCAGCGGAACGCAAAAAGATAATTTCCCGTAATCGACGAAAGGAACCCACTAGCAGGGTACAACATCAAATCGGATCGTTGAGTCTGACGGATTTCGTATCAGCCGCAATGACTGATATTTTCCACTACTTGCCCAATCTAACAGACTCTTTGACAAAATCCGGCTCATCGATTTTGTTTGAGTCAGCGATTTTGCGAAGCTCGGCTTCTGTCAGCTCCGGCTTCATTTTGCAGGCGGTACATGAATAGTGCCGTCCTCGGACAGCGCTCATGGCGATGACGCCCGCCAGCACAGCGAGTCCGCCCATAAGCCAGAAACTCTTCATTGCCCACTTCCATCCTTCGTTTTGACTCAGGAATTTCAGTCACACTTCTGTTATTCTACGTGAGAACGATCGAGATTCTGAGTGGAAAAGCGTTACCCGCCATCCGGCAGAGTATCTTGGAATCTCGATCTGCGAACACTACCCTTAGTGGAGTTACTCGTGTCGCGCACCGACGCGCGGCGGTCTCTGCCCTTTGTCCCACCGAGGTGAGTTCAATGAACACCTTCGCTTTCGTCCTGTCGGCAACTCTTCTATTCATTCAAGCCGCTCCGGAAGAGGTGGAAGAAAAGGTTCCAACGCCGGAAGAGGTAGAAGCGAATTCGACAAAGCCCCCGGAGCCGTCGACACCCCTTCCCCCCTCCCCCGCCAAAGAAGGCGAAACGGTCACTGATGCAGAGAAGGGTCGCATTGAGGCGATGCTTTCCCGATTCGCGGGGATGAAGCTCAAGGGACAATCGTTCGAGCAGACTTTTCGTACGCACCTTCCCGGGCCGGGCGCGGAAGACCAGAAACCCTCGGAGCAAGCTCAGGATCCGCCGCCCGCAAACGAAGGCCCTCACGAATTCGGCTTTCGAGCCACACTTCCATCGGACGAGAAGGTGTTCGTTACAAAATTACTCTCCGCGGAAACACTTGGCCCGAAGAGATATCGACTTGCCCTGGAACTGACCGTCCCCTTTGAATCAATCGGCGGATATTACCGCTTCGACGGAGGTGGTTTTTTACCTGTGCCGGTGGGGTGGCGAATCGATCAGCTGAAAGCGACGGCAGTTGTTCACGCGACGATTGATTTCGCTTGGAAGCAATTACCGAGCGGCAACATCGGCATCTATCCTGGAGGATTTCTCGATAACGATCTAACCGAGGAGGAGCGGAAGCAGGCGAAGCTTCTCGAGGATCTTCAAATCGATGTGACGAACCTGGACTTGTCGCACATCAACCTCGAAGGGATCAATGGACGCCGAGTCTTCATTCGCGACGGACAAGGAATGGGACGTGGCGGACTTCTTCGAATGGCGCTCGCTTCCGGACAAAGAGAGCAAATCGAACAAATGATCGCGGGAGGAATGAACAACTTCATTCGATCGAACCAAGAGAATCTTTTGGGGGGGCTGAACAACGCTTTCCAGACGACACTTCCTGAAACTCAGCTTCAAATCACGAGCTTCGTCGAGAAGCTCGCGGTGCAAGCGAATCTTTCGGGGAAGAAGGGAACACCACCCAAGGAACCAAATCTGTTCGACTCCATCCAAAAGAAACCGACGCTTCCTCCCAAGCCAAATCCTCCGCAGTCTCTTCCAGAAAAACTTCCCTCGCCGGAGAAATGACGGGACAACTATTGTCACTCAGACTTGTCTGATCGTTTGAGTGAATGATGTCACCATCTCTTGTGCGGTTGAGAACGTACGACTATTCGCACCGAAACCGAGCGAATATTGGAGCAATTGAGTCAATTGAGTCGCGACGTCGACGTTCGATCCTTCAAGTGATTCACTTCTGATCATTCCAGCGCCTGACTGTGGGAGGGATATGACCGGATCGCCGCTGGTCAGGCTTTGCATGAAAAGACTATTGGGTCCCGCGATTAAGCCTTCGGGGTTCGGGAATGTCGCCAGGAGAAACTGTCCGATAGGACGACTTCCGCCGTTCGAGAATTTCCCCTTAATGGTCCCGTCTTGTAAGACGGTGTAGTCAACGAGTTCTCCTCGCGCCAAGCCGTCCTGATTCGTCGCACCGACCTGAGACGACGGAAAGCCCATCGAAAAGACGCCGTCGTAATTGTTTTCGAAAGTCAGCGGTTTTGTCCCGGGCCGATCGGATAATTGAATCGTGACGGCAGGGTTCGAGTCGGTTGCGATTCGGCCGTTATTGTCGAAGTGGAGAATGGAGCTTCCCACTATCTGACTTGCGTCAGCACCGTTTGAGTTGTCAGGACTCGCATAGAGGACTTTCCAGGTCGAGCCCTCATTATTCACGCTGTCGAGATAAATTGTCGAGTTCAGCGTGACGGGGATTCCTCGCGAATCGAAGATCGATGTCTTGGTCGCGACGCTTTCGCCGTTCGCCGCTTGTATTTCATTATCAAGATCAAGATTCAGTCGTCCCTCTTGGGTGGAACCAACTCGCTTCACGACGAAATCAGAGGGAATTATGGTGAAGTCATTCACGGTTCCCAGATTACCGGTGATCCGAACGGCCCCGTTCGAACCCAGCGTTACTCCCGCTGTATTGCCGGGAGGCTGCGCAACGGTCGTATTGATCTGCATCGCATTCGTGATGAAGTCGGTGAGCTTACTGAGTGGATCGCTTGGATTAAGCGTGATCGTCTCTGTGGCCAAATTCGCGGAAGATCGCGTGGGGGTATATGAAATCTCGACGGGTGAGGTGAAGCCCCCTGTCCCATCATTGATCAGTGATACCCCGCCGACTTGCAGCCCTCCGAGAGGGTTAGCAAGACTTGTTGCATTCGTCGCCTCTGTCTCACGAATCGTGGCTTGAGTGGCGAAAGCTCCGTTCATGTTGAGCTGGCCGGACCAATTCACGTTATTCGTGGGGAGGCCAAATGCAGCGCTTCCTACGGGAATCTTGAGAGGTTGCAGCTTCGACGTGTCGATATTGAAATCAGGATCTACGCCATACCCCAGAATGGGGTATCCCTGCGTGGTGACCAGTTGCCCCTGCGAATCGAGCGTGAAGTTACCGTTTCGGGTATAGAACTGAGCCGCGCCGTTTTGAACGATGAAATATCCTCCGCCGTCGATGGCGAAGTCTTCCTGAATCCCCGTTGGTTGAATGGGACCTTGCTGCAAGTCAAAGGTAGTCGATCCGAATTGCACACCGATGCCGAATTGAATGGGGTTATTGCCCGGGTCATCGTTCGTGGCGGCACGGGGTAACTGAAAGTTCTGATACAAGAGGTTCGCGAACTCGGCACGATTGCTTTTGAATGCAACGGTATCGACATTCGCCAGGTTGTTACCAATGATCTGTATGCCGAACGTCTGGGCATTGAGTCCCGTGACGGCAATCAGTTGTGCATTGCCTAATCCGGCTGGCAACGGCGGCGCCTCCTTGCGCACGGGAGTCGGCCATCTCAAAAATGACCTGCTCCTGTGCGAGAGATCGTCCAGCAGACGACAGGCTCGATAGCTCCCTTCCGGCGTTCAAGGAAAGCTTTCTCAGAGACCGATCGACTACCCCAAAGAAACCAAGTATTGGGGATAGGAATGACAATCGACCTTCTCTGAATAACCACTTCAATCGCTACAGCCCATTCCTCTTTAGCTCTCTAGCATTAGATAGAACATTGAGAATGAGATAACGAGAGTCCGGGAATGATCGAAGAGCGATAGGGTTTCGCGCACTAATCGACCGCTACAACTTTCCAAGCTATCTCACCGGCCGTCAGAATGCCGGTCGGGCCGACATAATCCCCTGTGCCTGAATCTCCTCGCTTGAACGGATACTTCACTTCGTGCATTTCCACCAGAAGCTTATCGTTGTTGGCGTCATATACCTCGACGTAGCTTGCTGTTGACCGTCGCATCCACCATCCATGACCCGATCCAATCAGGTTCGCCGCTCCCATGATTCCTTGATCCCAATTGGATTTGATGATGTCAAAAGTGCCGTCTTTCAAGAAGATGATCGTCTTCTTCACGGTTTCGTTCTGATTGTTCAGTTCGATCATGTACGAGGTGGACATTGGAATTCTCCTGTGCGTGCTGGGCGATTCCGCAGGCCGCTCGATGCGGACCAATCAGAATCGGGACGACAGGGAATAGGAATCAATTGACAGAAGCGGAAAGGAAATTGAGCGGCTCACGAATATTCTTGGCGAATCGGCGGTCATCACTTGGAAGAAGTCGATGATTCGAGGCTTTTGCTCTGCGAGAATAACCAAGACCAAAGCTCTGGTTCACGATAGGCCCGCGTCCAGGAGTTATGCCCCACCGTTGGATATTCGGTATAACGAGGATTTCCCCCAGCATTCTTGAGCGACCTGACCATAGTGCGACTGAAAGCTACGGGAATGGTGGTATCTAGGGAACCGTGAAATACCCATATGGGGAGATGGGCGATCTTTTGGGCATCTCGCTGATTCCCACCACCGCAAATAGGAACAACGGCGGCCCAGCGGTCAGGATCATTCAGAGCCTGCGCCCAACTTCCGATTCCCCCCATGGACAGGCCAGTGAGATACACACGATCCGGGTCGGTGGAATACTCCTTTTCGGCGAGATCAAGGAAGACGAGTGCTCGTTGGCCGTCCGGAGAGGTCGGAAACCAAGCATTGATCGGCATCACGGAAAGTGTTTCGGCCTGAGGGAAGACGACGATCGCAGGACAGCGACTTGGATCTTCTCGAATAGCCGGTCCAAGTCCTTCGTTAATCTGCTTACGATTATCGCTCCCCCGAGCGCCTGAACCATGAAGAAACAGAACGATCGGCCATTTCTTATCCGGAGTGTAATCGGAGGGGACGTACACCACGTAACGGTGGTCTCCCTCTTGATCGCGAAAGACCTTGTCAACAAAACCCTTCTGAACTTCGCCGGCGGATGCAGTCAGCGCTCCCAACAACGAGCCGAGCAACCCGAGGAGGATGAAGCGAACGGGAAAACTCATGGCGAATTATCCAAGTTAATCAACGTAGGAAACGTCGTATGGCACGCCCGGTAACCCGCGTGCCTCCTTTAGCTTATCAGCCCTCTTCCCTTCGAATCAATCTCGGCGGATGATAAATCTACACCAAAGAGCTGCACCGTGATGCGGGATACCGCTAGGGTCCCATACAACGAGTGCAGGGAGATTTGCTGACACGAGAGAGGATCGGTCTGGGGGAACTATGAACTTTGCTGCTTCTGTCCGTCGCATGAGCTTACTTGGAATACTTCTCGGTTCATCCGCCATAACCTCTCTCCGCGCGGAGGAGATCAAGCTTAATGTGATGACGTATAACATCATGGTGGAACTCTCGAAGGTTGAGGGAATACCTCCATGGAAGAAACGACGTGAGGCAAACCTCGAGCTCTTAAAGAAACATGATCTAGATCTGATCGCGATTCAGGAGCCCACGCCTCGACAACTAGAGTCGATCGTGGACGGGCTACCGGGTTACGGGTGCGTGCAGGATGAAAAATTCACTGATGCGGCCATTCTCTATCGAACCGAGTTATTTGAAGTGATGGAGAAGGGGCAATGGTGGCTCTCCCCCACGCCTGAAAAGGCGATGTCAAAGGGTTTTGGTAATTTCCTCCCTCGCATTCTAGTCTGGGCAAGGATGAAGCATCGTCCGACGAATCGGGAGTTCATCGTGGCGAGTACCCATTTCGACAACTCGCTCCCGAGCCAAGTGAAGATGGCCAAGCTGTGTCAGGAGCAGTTCAAGCCTCTAATCGCCAAGAACCTTCCGATGATCTGGATGGGAGACTTCAATACCGATCAAGAACGTGGAGACTATCCGACCCTTGTCAGCAATGGCTGGCATGATGCTTATCTCGCTTCTCCGAAAGCGAGCAAGGATGGGCATGACGATAACGTCGGAACGTTCCCAGGTCATACGCGCCGGATCGACCATATCTTCCTACATGGTCCCGTCAAAGCGACCAGTTGGCAGACACTCCCCTGGAAGGAAGGGGAAATGGCATTGTCGGATCACTATCCCGTGATGGCTCAACTCATCATTACCGACGGCTGACCCATCCGCTGGGAGGTATCCTTCAGTGACTCATCGTCCGTCGATTGGAACAAGATGATTAGGCATGACTTGAATCTCGATGGACGGTATCGGGCGAGAATGCCGGCAAGCATACCGCTATATATTCGGCACCATCGTCGCTGGGCGTGCTGTACTGCACCCATTCCCCTTTGTGTGTGATGACTGCTTGGCCGGCATGAACTTCGAGCGTCCCTTCCTTCGAAGCGACCTTGAGCATTCCTTTAAGAACGTACGTGTACTCATCGAACTCTGGCGTTTGCCCCGGTTCGACCCAGCCTCCAGGACTGCGCATATGTGCGATACTGAGGGCCGATGTTCGCGAATTGACACGACCAATTATTTCGTCGATCAGTTTTGGTTTATTCCCCGCCGCCTGAATACGAGTCGGCTCGGAAATGAGCTTCGGCATGCAATAACTCCCTCGCAGTCACGAATCGGTTCGTCAACGTACCGACCATCCTAAGACATCGTTATGATCGAATGACCGACGAGACAATGCAACGTGATCGGCAGCGAAGCCTTCGTGAATCCGATAAACTGGGTCCATAGGACCCAGAGGGAGAGAATACATTCATGCGACCGTCCCTTTGTCTCTTCTGTTTCGCCATCATCCTAATCACCTCTGGTGGGAACGCACGCGCGGCGCAAGCAGCAGAGGAGGCGAAGGAACCCCTTTTCAAAAAGCCTGTGCGTATTCGAGTTGAGGGAGTGATCACCGGCTTGACGTATGAATTCATGAAACGACAGATTGAAAAGGCGAGAGCATATGGTGCCGATCTGATTATCGTCGACATAGACAGTCCGGGGGGAGATGCGCAAGCCAGTATCGACATCGCACGAGATCTTGCTCGCATTGATTGGGCGAAGACCGTCGCGTATGTGGATCATCAGGCCATGAGCGGCGGAGCGTTTATTGCCATCGGGTGTGAAGAGATCGTCATTCTCAAGGACGCGATTATCGGCGACGCCGGCCCCATCGTTCAGGGGGAGGATTCCCTCTTTCGCCATGCGCCCGAAAAAATAGTCAGCTTCCTGGCAACCGCCGTCCGTGGAATTGCGAAGACTCGCAATCATCCCACCGCGCTCGCTGAAGCGATGATCGATAAAAACCTCGAAGTATTTTTCTTTCGAAACACGAAAACCGGGGAGACATCCTGCTATTCCGATGCTGAGATCGCGGACATGGAGGACGGGAAAGATTGGGAGAAGGTCAAGCCGGTTTTTGGATCGGGCGGAGGACGATTTCTGACGCTTCACGGCCCCTTGGCGGTGGAAACGAAATTAGCCGCGACGAATGTTACCGGCTGGGAAGACGTTAAAAAACGGTTCGGCATCACTGGTGACGTCCCCCTGTATCGAGAGACCGAGCTCGATACATTTCTGGCGATCCTGAATTTGCCCATCGTCACAGGCCTACTTCTCGTGCTCGGCTTCATCTTTCTCTTCATCGAGATCTATGCGCCGGGGATAAGCATCTTCGGCATCTTGTCAGGTTGCTGTTTCGTTCTCTTCTTTTGGAGTCGATTCCTGGGAGGAACCGCAGACTGGCTCGAGATCTTACTGTTCGTGGGAGGGGTCGCATGCGTGGCGATCGAGCTGTTCCTCTTTCCGGGAGTGGCGATCTTCGGAATCATGGGTTTCCTCATGATCCTGGGGGGACTCACGATGGCGATCGTTCCCCATGCTGGAGACCTGACCAATCAACCTGATTTGATCCTTCAATCAGCCGCCACGGTCGGATCGTCGGTCATCGTTTTCGTCGTGGCCGCGGTCGTGCTGGCACGTTTTTTGGGAGACATCCCCCTCTTCAGAAAGATGCTGCTCCAACCACCGGGAACCGAAAGCACATCCTCAAGCGATCGCGATTCGGAGGAGATGACCTCCTCCGGCTTTGTCGCTGTCCCGCTTCTGCCTAATCAAGAAGGGATGACAAGGACTCCCCTTCGCCCCTCGGGCAAGGCGCGATTTGAAGGGAATGATTACGACGTGGTCGCGGAAGGTTCGTTCATTCCGCAAGGCAAGATGGTTCGTGTGATCCTTATTCAAGGAAACCGCATCGTCGTGCGAGAGACTAACGCCTAACGATTTACAAACTCTGCGGTGCTCGAGTCCCTTTATCCTCGTCCTCCCGGCATGCTATCGAGTGTGTCATAGATGGGTCTCACGTACGCCACGAGCGCGATTCGCAGGATGAAGAATACGATGATCCCCGCCACGACGAGCCAGACCAACCAACCCAGCGCCTGATTGAGAAGCTGCAGTTGATGCTCCGCACGATCCGCCAATTCCTTTGAATAATGCTGCATTGCCTCGGGAACTTGTCCCGATTCTTCGGCATTACTGAGCACGTCGATCATTTCCGGCGGGAAAACCGAATGAACGCGAAAGGCCTCGGTCAGGCCCTCTCCCTGCCTGACATCTTGGGAGATCCGTTTGGCAAGACTGGCGATGTATTCGTTGTCTGACGCCGCCAGAGAAAGCGGGATCGCCCTTTTCAGTGACATACCACTGTCAAGAGTGAGGTGAAGCGCCAATGCGGTTCTGGAAAGCGCGAGCGTCCGAACGAGTGGCCCCAGTACAGGAATTCGAAGAATGATGGTATCGATGAGCAACGCTTGACCAAACTTATTCCGGGCAAGCCAATAAAAGGTTCCCCCGGCGACGATCAAGACTCCCCACCCGACCAGCCAGATGACAGCTCCCGTGGATCCGACCAATCCAAGCCCCAGGATATCCATCCCGCCGAGCATTCCGACCAAGTAGATCACGAGAGCGATGACGAAGATGGCCATGACAAGTTGAAAGACAGGCCAAGTGATCTGCTGAATGAGTTTTTGCCGAAGCGACAACTGGAGCCGATAATACTTTTCCAAATCTTTTAACACTTCGGGCAGGTGGCCGGTCTCGACTCCGACCCGCGTCATGTTGACGAAGAGCGCGGGAAAATAAGCGGACTGCGCCGCGACCGCTCCGCCGACATCTTTACCTTCCTTCAAGCTCGCCAAAAGCGCGGCACTTGCCTCGCGCATCTGGGGAGTTCCCCGCTCCGATGCGTTTCGCAACGTTTGGAGGACGGGAATGCCGGAGCGAAGACTGGCCGATAGCGTCCGAGACCACTCGGCGAGTTGTTTTGTCGAGAGTCTCTTCCCCAGCATCATCTCACCCCTGTGTGGCAATTTGTAATGGAATCATACGATCAAAAGGGGTTCAAGGTTCTCGGCAATCTTTTCGCATCTTACCCGACTCCTACCAACCTCATTTCTCTCCGCTCCCTTCAGATAGATCAGTGAATCGGCGCTCCAGCCTCATTCGATGTTCTTCCGAATCATGAAGATGGCGGGGTCTCTTTTGAAGTCCGTCCCCCATGGGAATCGTGCTCGGAACCCCTGCCATGACAGGTACGAATGAGTCGAGCTGTCCCCTTTGCTTTGGTTATCTAGGTCGGGGAGGTTGAGATGTCGATCGGCGGTATGAACGTCGCCGCGACCGGCTTGACCGCCTATTCCCAACAATTAGCCGTCGTCGGCAATAACCTGGCCAACATCAATACCAGCGCGTTCAAAGAGAACGATATCCGCTTTCAGGATATGCTCTACGCGACCCCCACCGCGCCTGGAAAACAGAACGGGCTGACTTCCACCGGGCTGGGCGTGCAATTCGGGTACGGCGTCGGTGTCGCCAGCAACCCGACTCTGTTCAAACAGGGCCCGTTGAATCCGGGGCAGGAACTAGACATCGCCATCAACGGAGAGGGATTTTTTCAAGTCGTCGATTCCAACGGAAATGCATTTCTCACCCGGCTCGGATCATTTCAGCCAAAAGGGATCGGTTCCTCGGGCCCGATGAATTTGCAAATCGCCGGCGATACGTATACGCTCGAGCCACCCATTGATTTGCCGGGGGAGAATGCCGCCACCACCGTGAGTCCGATGGGTGTTGTTCAACAAGGGACGTTCTCCGCTCAGATTCAGCTCGTCCGAGTTTCGAATCCCGACGGACTGGCTCAGGTCGGAAATCTGCTCTTCAAGGAAACACCCGCTTCGGGCGCACAACTGACGGGCACGCCCGGTAATGAGGGGTTCGGAACGATTGCCGATAATACGCTCGAAGGGTCCAACGTCGACATCACCTCTAGTTTCATCGATCTGATCGGCGCGAGCCAAAACTTTAGCGTTAACTCACAAGCCTTTGTGACGGGAAATGAAGAAGTGCTCCGCGCCATCGCGCTGGCGCAGCAGGCATAACGTTCCTGATTCATTGGTGACAGCAGTGGTCGTTTCAATGTTGAATAAGATTTCCTCGAAATGAGTCCCGCCAACATTTGTCAGCGGTGATCCGTAATTAGATCAGATCCGTATCGTTGGGAGACTCAACAAAGTCCCTTTTTCCCGTCCTCCACATGAAGGCATCTCTTTCCCTCACGCCTTCAACTGAACTCGTCCTCTAAGGAACCAGAACCACCACGCTTTCATTCGGAGAGCGGCGTTAGGCTACTTTCTGTGGGAGATTATTCATGAAAAGCCTGCCTGGATGGATCGCCCGATTTCAACAAGTCCTTCGGGAGAGTGAGTGTCCGTCGGCGGACTCGATCGAAAGTCGGTCGGCTCGTTCGATTGAACCGCTTGAAGATCGGAATCTGTTAGCAAATGGAGTCATCGCCCAGTACGTCATGACACAGGATTGGGGCTCCGGGTTTCAAGCACAGATTCAACTTAACAATCAACAGACGTCGAACATCAACAACTGGACGCTCGAGTTCGATTTCGCGGCCAACATCACTTCAATTTGGGATGCCAAGATCACAAGTCATGTCGGCAATCACTACGTGATCACGAACGCCGGTTGGAACAATACGTTGTCCGCAGCAGGAAGCGTCTCGTTCGGATTCGTCGCGAGTCCAGGCAATACCACCGCTCGCCCCACGAACCTGAAGCTCAACGGCGTCCCTCTCGATGGTTCCAACGTTCCGAATCCCTCACCGACCATTTCGATCGGTGACATATCGATGTCAGAAGGAAACTCGGGACGAAGTGACGCCATCTTCAAAGTGAAACTATCGTCACCAGCGACAACCGCCGTGACCGTACAGTTTTCAACAGCCAACAACACCGCAGCAGCCGGAAGTGACTACGACGCCACGAGCGGTACCCTTCTCTTCGCGGCAGGAGAATCCGAAAAGTCCATCACCGTAAAAGTCATCGGTGACTCGCAGGTCGAAGCAAATGAATCCTTCCTCGTGAATCTCTCGAATGCCGTGGGAGCGACGATTAGCGATGGTCAAGCTGCAGGCACGATCAATAACGATGACGCTTCTGTCCCTACCGGCGATTTTCAGTTTTCAATCCTTGATAACTGGGTCAGTGGATTCACCGGTGAAATCCGAGCAAAAAACAGTACTGGAGCGACGATCAAGGATTGGCGACTGGAATTTGATTATTCGGGGAGCATCTCGTCGATTTGGAACGCTTCCATCGTCAGTCACGTGGGTAATCATTACGTCATCAAAGCTCCCGATTGGGCGAAAGATATCTCCCCCGGTGCCACCGTTTCATTCGGATTTTCGGCCGGACCTGCTAGTGCATCTCCGCCTTTTAATTATGTTTTGAAGTCAGCCGGAGCGACGACACCGGGCACTCCCAATCGAGCTCCGATTGCCGTCAATGATTCGGTGGTCACGACGACCAATCAAGCGGTGACGATCGATGTTCTTCAGAACGATTCCGATCCGGACGGCAACTCATTATCGATCTCCGCGACCAGCGTCCCCGCACACGGCGTGGTGGTTCGGAACCAAAATGGAACGCTCACCTACACGCCCGCGAACGGCTATGTCGGCAGCGATCTTTTCACCTACACCGTCATCGACGGTAAGGGTGGCACGGCAAACGGGTCCGTGAGCATCACCGTGGCGGCTCGTGCGAATTGGCCCGCACAAGTTTTCGCACCGTACGTCGACATGACCCTGTATCCGATGTACAACCTCGTCACCGCGGCCCAGAATTCCGGCGTCCGCTTCTTCACACTCGCCTTTATCGTCGCGGATCCCACGAATCAGCCAAGTTGGGGCGGCTACTCCGTCTACGGAGTCGGCAGCGGTGACTTCGACGCCGCCGTCAAGCAGCAACTCACTTCGCTCCGCGCGATGGGTGGAGACGTCATGATCTCTTTCGGAGGGGCGGCCAATCACGAATTGGCGGAGGTCATCACCGATGTGAATGCCCTGAAGAACGCTTATCAAAAGGTGATCGACGCCTATTCCTTGCGTGTGATTGATTTCGACATAGAGGGGGGCGCGGTGCCGGACCATGCTTCGATCGATCGCCGCTCCCAAGCCATCGCCCTACTTCAACGCGATGCCGCTGCCACGGGAAAAACGCTCGACGTTCATTTCACGCTTCCCGTTCTACCAAGTGGCTTGACGAACGACGGACTCTATGTCTTGCAATCGGCTCTTCGCTATGGAGTGAATATCTCGGTCGTGAACATCATGGCAATGGACTACGGTGATAGCGCTGCACCAAACCCTCAGGGGAAAATGGGGGACTATGCGATTGCGGCGGCGACGAGTCTCTTCCATCAACTGCAAGGACTCTATGGCAGTTCCCGGACAGAAGCTCAGCTATGGGGGATGGTCGGTGTCACGCCGATGATCGGATTGAACGACGTCACGACCGAAACCTTCGATCAACAAGAGGCTGCCGAGCTGTTAGCGTTCGCGAAGCAAAAGAAAATCGCCCTGCTGTCGATGTGGTCTTTGAATCGGGATCAGCAGAATTCGTCGGGGAAGATCAATTACGTTGATAACAACTCGAGCAGTCTTCTTCAGTCGTCTCTCGAGTTCTCAAAACTCTTCAATGGATTCCTGCTTTGATCAAATTGCTTGATACCAAAAGGTTCTAATGCAAGGTCCGCTATGGTGTCCGTGATCCGCGATGGGTCAGTCAACGAGCGAGGAGAATTCACCAGATTGAAACAAGGAACTGTCCAGCCGTTCTCTATGCATTTAGCAAACAGCATACTTTTCAATTAACCACGCTTCAAATCCTGAGAAAACCTTAATGAATCGAATCAGGATGCATTGCGATTCGAACCGGGGGCATGTAGAGTTCGATAGGCTGTTGGGGGGATAGCCGACATCTTTAGCGTCCACGGACGTCGGCTCAAAATAGAAGCTTGCCAAGTACGTTCACCACACGCCGTTCGGGTGATTCAAGAGGCAAGCAGGGGATGGGAATGAACGTCAAACTCGTTGTCCGAGGCGGGAAGCTCGCGGGCAAGGAAATCGCCATCAAGACAAATCAATTTCTCATCGGGCGAGATGAGTCCTGTAATCTCCGACCGAACAGCAACGTCGTGAGCAAGATTCACTGCGCCATCGTCATCTCGGACGAAGCAGTGTGGCTCCGCGATATGAAAAGCACGAATGGGACCTACCGAAACGGCGAGCGAGTGTCTGATCGGGTGGAACTTCATAACGGAGACGAGATTCGCGTCGGCCCGCTCGTGTTCGAAGTGATCATGCCTGAGGCGAAGCCAAGAGCCGTTCCGGTCGAAGAGGCGGCCCCCGCCCCAGCTAAAAAGAAGGAGACCAAGCCTTCGAAGAAAGTCGATGACGACGATGTCTTCGAGTGGCTCTCCGAGGATGAAGAGGCTATGGAGATCGGAACAGACTCAGATCCTCAAAACTCACACGAGCATCAGACCGTTCTCGACCTCTCCTTATCTCAGACCGAAACTGTTCATGATCTGAAGGAAGAAGACTCGAAAACATCGACTCCCGCCAACTCTGATGCCGGGACGACTTCCGCCGCCACGAATGCGCTGAAGGGGTTAATGTCGCGCAAACGCGCTTAAGAGCCTGCAGACGTTCTTTTCAGGATGAACCGCTCCTCCGATGGCATCGCGAAGAGCGGTTTTACCTTTTCTTCACAGACTCTACGTGAGCTCTTCGGCTCTACTCTCCTAACATAACCTCGGTCGCCGATGATAGGTGCTCCGCGCGCAATGCGGATTTCAACGATGCCTCATCGACCTCCTCTTGCGAGTGTCGAGCGGCTGATGACTTGAATCCGCGGAATATGGGAGATGGTTTGAATGCAGACAGTTCCTAGTCGTATCATCCTCGCCCTTTTTACCACCACTCTTTTCATCACGCCCCCCCTCCATGCGGAAACGAAACGCCCGAAACTGGCGGTGATCCTCGTCTATGACCAGATGCGCGGCGACTATCTGACCCGATGGCAACATCTCTTCCAAGAGGGAGGCTTCAAGCGAGTCTGCCAGGAAGGAGCATGGTTTCAAAACTGCCGCTATCCCTACGGCATCACGATGACGGCCGCCGGGCACGCATCGATTGGAACCGGTTGCGTTCCGAGCCAGCACGGAATCGTCGGGAATGATTGGTGGGAGCCCGCGATTCAGAAAACGGTTTATGCCGTCGAAAGTGATCGATGGAAGAAACGAATCTGGGCAGATGGAATAGCACTAGGCGACGAAACCGCGGGCTCGCCCGAACGACTACTCGTTCCGACCCTCGGGAATTTGCTCAAAGAAAAATACGGCGACGCTTCCAAAGTCATCGCGATCTCCGCGAAGGATCGATCCGCCCTTCTCATGGGAGGTACCAAGTCGGACGCCACCTATTGGCTCGATAAGTCCGGTTACTTCGCCACATCAAGTTTTTTCGGCGATCGCGTTCACGACTGGGTGAAGAAGGTGAATAACACCAAGCCGATGGACCGCTGGTTTGGAAAGTCCTGGGAGCGATGCCGAGCTGACGTCAACTATGACAAGGAAGCGGGCCCCGACGACGTCGTCGGAGAGGGGAACGGCATCGGCCAAGGACGGACTTTTCCTCATCCCTTCTCAAAGGACAAAACGAAGCCGGATAAGGACTATTACGAGGCGGTTGTCACCTCTCCCATGGCCAGCGACGTGATTGTCGACTTGGCGATCGAAGCAATTCGAGCGGAAAAGCTCGGCCAGCGAGAAACTCCCGATCTCCTGTGCGTCAGCTTTTCGTCCAACGATCTCGTGGGACATTCGTGGGGACCGGATTCGCAAGAGGTGCTCGACGTTACCCTTCGCTCCGATCAGCAGTTGAAGCGTCTGCTCGACGAGCTCGACTCCACGGTGGGAAAAGACAACTATGTCGTCACCATCTCCGCGGATCATGGCGTCTGCCCTCTCTCGGAAGTGCTAAAGGCAAAGGGAATCGATGCCGGGCGGCTCTTCGCGAAGGAGATGATCAACGACGCGAACAAGTTCTTGAACGACTACTACAAAACGAACGATCAAAAATGGATTGCCGAGGGAATCAATACCTGGATAGCGATTCGTTCGGCAACGATTCTCGCGAACAAACTCGATCGAGAAGAGGTTGCCACCGTTCTTGCCCGATGGACAGAATCGCAGCCGGGAGTTTGGTTTGCTCGGACCCGGAGCGAACTGGGCGTCGGCGCTACCCCCGAAGAGTCGACGATCAAAGCTCTGCGCCTCTCCTATCGACCGGAACGATCGGGTGACGTGATCGTCGTCCCGAAGCCGCACTACTTCTTCGCTTTCGCAATCACCGGAACGTCACACGGAACGCCTCATCCGTACGATCGACATGTGCCAGGAGTCTACTACGGCGCAAACATCAAGCCGGGCGTTCGCGATACACTGATCAACCCCCAAGCGATCGTACCGACGTATTGTCGACTCCTTGGTATCGAGCCGCCCGCCAACATTTATGGCAAGATGCCCGACGGTTTGATCATCGAAAGCAATTCGCCATGATGTCGATCGCTTGAATGAGACGAAATCGGAAGATTTCCGGGAGATGATGAAACGATGGAGCCGGACGAGTGGAAGGCGGCCACCGATCTCACGCTCTTACGAAAGAAGCTCCTCGCGTGGTACCGACAGAATGCGCGTGATCTTCCCTGGCGGCGAACACGAGATCCTTATCACATTTGGATCTCAGAAATCATGCTC
The DNA here is from genome assembly GCA_019748235.1 of bacterium. Taxonomy (GTDB): domain Bacteria; phylum Planctomycetota; class Planctomycetia; order Kolteriales; family Kolteriaceae; genus JAIEPU01. The sequence continues at coordinate 44,368 of JAIEPU010000113.1, read as the reverse complement.
CAACAGACGACGGTCGCAACGGTTCGTGGTTACTTCGAGCGCTTCCTCGATAGGTTTCCGTCGATCGAGGACCTAGCATCCGCCCCGGAGGAAGCGGTCCTCCACCTTTGGCAAGGATTAGGATACTATCGCCGCGCCCGCCATTTGCATCGCGCCGCCCAAATCATCGTTCGTGATTTCGGAGGGCAATTCCCCACCGACCCAGACGAGATTCGGGGACTTCCCGGTCTGGGAAGGTATACGGCCAACGCGATCGCATGCTTTGCGTTGAATCACCGACTTCCGATCATCGAAGCGAATACCCGCCGACTTTGGACTCGATTGACCGCCGCTACCGGAAATCCCGCAAAGCCCCCTCTTGCAACTTCCCTTTGGCAACTCGCTCAAGACGTGCTTCCCAAACGGGAGTTTGCCGATTTCAATCAGGGAGCGATGGATCTCGGCTCGATGATCTGCACGCCAAAATCGCCGGAATGCGACAAGTGTCCCTTGGCGCCATTCTGCATTGCCCATCAAACCGGCACGGAAACACAATTCCCTCAGCTCGCGCCACGGCGAGCCTTCGTTGACGTTGAACACGTCACCGTTCTTCTTTGGGACAAGGAAAAGAACCAGCTTTTGGTGACCCAGCGTCCCGATGACGGCCCTTGGGCAGGACTGTGGGAGTTTCCAAGAGTCGAGAAAAGGGACGAAGAGGACCACCTATCGGCCGCCACCCGAGCTGTGAAGTCCTTCACCCTTCAAGAATTTCAAACCCGTTCCGCCGTGATGACGCTCCGGCACGGGATCATGCACTTCAAGGTGACGCTTACCTGTTATGAGGCGGAACTCCTCCGATCGACCCCATCAAAAGCCACGGTCCCCTCGGGAATTCGGTGGGTTTCCCCCAAAGATCTCCCGACCCTCCCATTTAGTTCTCCGCAACGCCGAATCATTGCCCGGCTCCTTAAGCACCCTGTCCCTGAACGCCGATCGAGAGCGAAGTCTCGACGCGATTCCAGATCTCAAGATGTGACGTAAGATTGAGTACAAGGTTGAGAAATAGCCGCTCAAATCGAGAGAACCCGGTCGCAACGGTTGTATCGATTCATTCAGACGCTTCGTATCGGGAGAATCGGGTAACTCGCGGGGAATTTGCTGGAAACATAAGGCGTGCGGGCAAGAATAGCCTGACAGACTCACCATAATGCCCGTGAGAACCAGACAACCGCCGTGCGCGGGATGTAAGTGATTGGGTCATTGAATTGTCTCGAAGAAAGAGGAGAATTTAAGCGATGACGACGGCGGGAAAGGTCTTCAGCGTCCTCAGCCTGTTGATCGGGATCGCATTCCTCGTTCTTGTCGTGCCGGTCGCCCGCCATCTGATCGAAGTGCAAAAGCAGATCGAACAGATCGAGAAACGACACCCCGCGATGCGAGACGCCGTCGCCAAGCTCGAAACTAAGCGCCTCCAGTTAACCTACGAACTGAATCGGCAGAAGGATGAAGTGACGAGTATCGTCACTCGCCACAACAATCAGGCGGATGTCATCAAATCACAGCTTTCACTCCTCAATGACCTCGAAAAGGCGGAGCGGGCTGGCGTCGTTCGATGGCAGGATGCAGTGCGAGACATCAATGCCGAGATTGGGTTTCGACAGCAGGAGAAGTCGAACCTGGAACAAGAGATCGCCCAGCAGGAATCGATGAAGCAAGAGCGAACGAATCAAGTCGCAGAGCTCAAAGAGGCTCTTCAAAATGCCAAGCAAAAGCTCGAGGAAACGCTAGCCAATACCTACAAGAATTATGAGAAGCTCGAACGCCTGGTAAACGCGGCGATCGGTCAGTCCGAGGGTCGCGTGGCGGCGGGTCGATAACTGGATCGAGTGTCCGCGGTTCTTCGCCGGAAGATGTTTCTGATCTCTCTAGGAAGTGGCTGAATCGATGAAAGACGAAGAGACGACCTCCCCTTTTGGCGATGCCGATGATAGCGAAAACACTCTTCCCGAGGGAATCAGCCCTCCCGTGGAGGAACCGGTCGCACCTCCCCCCCCAGCGGCAAAAAAGAAGCGAAAGCCGATCACGTCATCGGCGATTGGCAAAGGGGTGACCTTAGCAAACTTCGTCATCGCGATCCTATTCTTGACGATCGCGTTCTTCTTCCACGCCAATAAAATTCAGGTCGACTCGAAGAAGCAGGAACTCGACAAGATCACCCGCGAATTGACGCAGCTCGAAGGTCAGCGAAAGCAAGTGACCGATGGACTGGAACAAGAGATCGAGGCAGAAAAGCAGCGTCTCGCCGCTCTCGGCCAACAGCATCAGAAAGAACTCGGCGACTTAGAAGCAGCCGTCAAGCAAACGAAAGATCGGATCGAAGCGGCCCGCAAAGAACAGGCAAATCTGAACGCGGAGGCCGCTAAACATCACGGCGAGCAGCAAGAGCTCATCACCGAAATTCAGCGTCTACGCGGCGTTTACGAAGATACCCGAAGTGATGAAGAAGCCCTCGCGGCTGATAAGTCGCTTCTGGAGGACCAGCTGGCGAAGGTTCAGAACAACCTCGAGGAAGCGGTCGAGCGAAGTAAGCAAATCGACGCCCGTTTGGTGGAGCTCGAAAAGTCACCCTCCCCCTAAGTCTCTCTGGCATCGTCGCATGATGTCATTTGAACGAACTATCATCACAGAAGTATTCTCATTTTGATCGAATTAACTTTGTCGATTCCTCTCTTGTTCTCATGACCGTCCGCTTAGATAATCCTGGTGAGTGGCGGAATTTGGATCGAGTTTGCCAAATTTCGTGCGGTGTCGTTGATTGATCTCATTCACCGGCACGTTTGGGAAATCGCAGGGCTCGAACACGAGATTCTTCTCCCGCTCTCGACCAGCCATCCATGCATTGCGACCCGACCAATGATGAGAAAAACCAAACACCATCAGATGGTGACATTTTCATCGTGGTTGGTATTGACGCGTATGGACCGGGGAGACTATAGGCCGGCTCAAACCTGCGGGGTGCGCCGGGATGTGCGCCATTGGTGGGCGTGTGGAGCCCCTTGCAGCAAGACTTGGAAATCAAAGCGCCGAGTACGATCGGCTTTCGTGAGGCTGGAACTGCTGATTCAAGGAGCAGTCGTCAAGCCTTCACGATGGGAGATGCCTCGATGACCTTCACAGGCAAGATCCTCGTGATCCTTAACATGATTATGGGCATTCTCTTCATGGGATTTGCCATGATCGTGTATCAGACCCGCGTTGATCTGCGAGGACAACTCAACGAGAGCGCGAAGAAGTTCCAGGCGAAGTCCGCCGAACTGACGAGTGCCAAGACCGAGCTCGAGGCTAAAAATCAGGATCTTGCCAAGTTCCAACAGGACAAGGAGCAGCAGGATAAGCAGTATCAGGGCCAAATCGCCAATTTGGAAAACTCCACTAACAATCTTCGCAAGGAACTGGCCGACTTCCGCAATCGGACCGCACGAGATGAGGTCGTCACGAATAAAGCGACCGACAACCAGAACATCCGCAATGAGGAAATCGAACAGCTCCGCAAGTTCCGCGAGGAACTCATCGCTCAGAAGGCGGAGCTCGTCAAAGAGAACACCGAACTCAAGGATAAGCTCCAGCAAGCGACCAACGACTTGAAGCAGACGATTGCCCGGAACGAAACGATCGTCGCCCAGCTCGGCGAGCTTGAGCGATATGTAGCCGCCGTTCGCACGACCTACAAAATCCCCGGTCCGGAGGAAGTTTTGGGCAACGTCACGGGCGACCAGGTTCCCCCCGCTCCTCCTTCCGTGGAGGGGATCGTGATGAAGGTGGATCAAGAGGGGAAGTTCATTCAGATCAGCCTCGGCGAGGATGATGGAATCCGTCCTGGTCAAAAGCTCGAAGCCTGGCGACAGTTTCCCAAACCGACTTATCTCGGCACGATGAAGGTCGTCACGACCGAGGCGACGACCGCCGTCGTTCAACCGGTCACTCGTGTCGGCGGCGTTATTCAACCCAACGATCGAGTCGGAACGGAAGTTATGCCAAACCGCGGAAAAGCAAACTGAAGACGAGGGGGTCACCGCTGGATCGAAAGAACCAGCTGATGCGAGGCGAAACCAAGCCCACTTGAAGCAAGCTTCCCGGAGAGTTCATCATGGCGAAGAAGAAAGACGTCGAAACGTCGTATGTCGCTCAGCCAAAATCCGACGTCTACTTAGCGATCATGATCATCACTTTCACGGCCATGATCATCGCGACCGGCCTTATGTACTTGGAATACAGTAGCCTGGGCCCCGGCTAACAAGTCTCGTTGAATCTTGCGGCAATTAGGCGGTTTGCGAGTTGAAACGACTAGCGTGGTAATGACAGAGAGCGACCGCCAATGCATCGGCGACGTCGGCAACTTCAATCGGCTTCGATAACTTGAATTCCAGCTCCACCGCCTGCTTCATTTGATCCTTCGAAGCATGTCCGTTTCCCGTCATCGATTTCTTCACACGTGTCGGCAAATAGTGAAACACGGGAATCTCACGCTGGCTGGCAGCGAGCAGTAACACGCCCCGCGCGTGCCCCATGAGGATGGCCGTGCGGGGACGCTCGTAATGACTGAAAAGCTCTTCGACCGCCACCGCGATGGGTCGATGCTCTTCCAGCAGTTCGGAAGCTGCCTGATGAAGCTTCGCCACACGCTCGGCAAGGCTCAGCGATTTGTTTCCTCGCAAGACCCCTGCCTCGACGATCGCGGGACGTGACGAGCCAACCGTCAGCACTCCGTACCCCGTCAGGTGGAGTCCTGGATCGAATCCGACAATACGTCCCGACATCGTCATTCCGTCACCTCGAGGAGCACCGCGACTTCGGCATCGATTGCCTCTTCCCGGCCGATCGGCCCGACATGCTCCCCCGTCTTTGCCTTCACTCCCACTCGATCGACCGGTAGACCGACCAGTGCCGCGACCGATTCCCGAATCGCAGTCTTGTAAGGTGAAAGCTTCGGACGCTGCGCGAAGATCGTGCAGTCGATATTCACGATTCGAAACTTTCCGCGACGCGCTTTGGTCAAAACTGTCCGCAACATCTCGGCCGAATCACGATCCTTGTTCTCCGCGTCGGTGTCCGGAAACCATTCGCCGATATCCCCTTCCGCCAGGGCTCCAAGAATCGCATCAGTGAGTGCATGCAACAGAACGTCGGCATCGCTATGACCGATGAGTCCGGTCGAATGGGGAATCGTAACACCACCGATTAGAAGAGGTCGTTCCGCCCCTAATCGATGCCGATCGTGACCACTTCCAATCCTCAACATCTCCATCGACACCGAATCGTCCTCACGTTTCCAAATCTTGACCAACTAAGTTCTCTGATCTTCCTCCATGCGTTCAAAGGTACACCATTCGAGAGTTTGAGCGTTAGTGGGATCGTAGGGATAATGTCGGTTAATGTGGGCGAAACTTCAACGCAGCCGGCCCATCAGCATGTTCCCGCCACCGATGTCTGAGAATCGGTATCCTTTGGAGCAACGAGTTGGTAGACCGCGCATTTAGAATTACTGGACGATGATTCCGATCGACGAAATACTAAATCGACGGGGTTTCGCTAAGTTCGAAACCTGAAAACTATTGCCTTCATCCTTTGTGAGTCTTCATCACTTGGAACGTCCGCTAGAAGAGCATGAGCTTCGTCTGTCGGACGACCTGGGGGGTTTGACCACGGGGGAGGTCCGTCTCGACGACCTCACACGCGGGGCCTACAGTTGCGATGCAAGCATCCTTCAGGTCCGCCCCGCCGCCGTTGTCATGCCGAAATCGGTCTCGGAATTGGCGGCGATCATCCGCTACGCCGCCGACAATAATCTCCCCATCCATCCGCGCGGAGCCGGCACCGGACTTTCCGGCGAATCACTCGGCTCGGGGATCGTTATCGATATCAGTCGCTATTTCACTCGAATCGTGGAAATCGGACCTGACTTCGTCGTTGTCGAACCCGGAGTTCGTCTCGCGGTCTTACAGCAAGAGCTCGCTCGGATCGGTCGAATGATTGCGGTTGATCCCATCAGCGGCGATCGATGCACCATCGGTGGAATGGTGGCCACCAATGCCGCAGGCCCGCACTCACTTCGCTACGGCACTATTCGGGATCACATTCTCTCCGCTAGGGCCATCCTTGCGAATGGTGAACTCGTGGAACTGTCTCGTATCGCGGTCGATACGCGTGACTCCACGGAGGGAAATGAACTAGGCCGAATTGCAAAACAGCTTGCCCGGATACTCGCGGCGCATGCCCAGGCAATTCAAGAGGAACAACCCCCGTCCCTCATCAAGCATGGGGGTTATGAACTACGTGGCATTTACGATGGCCGCACCATTGACTTGGCCCGATTGATGGCGGGGTCCGAGGGAACTCTAGCATTTTGCACCGAATTCAAGCTCGCGACGATTCCCATCCCCGCCTACCGCGGCATGCTCCTTGCCACCTTCCCCACACTGCAAGCCGCTGCCGATGCCGTTGTTGAATCCCTCGAGTATCAACCGACCGCGTGTGAATTGCTTGATCGGCGTCTCCTCAGCCTCGTGCGGGAAGCGGAGCCCTGGTACAGAGAGTGGATGACCGAGGACGCTGAGGCGCTTCTACTTATCGAACACGAAGGAAGCAGTCCGGATAATGTCGTTGAGCGGATCGTCTTAAATCAGAATCGACTCAATCGAGTGAAACGATTGGCGGTTCAAACGCAAGAGGTCTATGGAGAGCCGAATCTCGCGGTATGTTGGCGTGTGCGCGATCGAGCGATGCCTCGTTTGACACGGGCGTCCGACAATGTACTGCCGATTCCTTTCGTTGAGAACACGGCCGTTCCTCCCAATAAGCTCCCCGAGTTCCTCGCGAAAGTTCAAAACATCATGAAGAGTCACGGCGTGACCGCGACCTACTCTTCACACGCCGGCGTTGGCATCTTGCACACGCGACCCCTCCTCGACATTCACCGCGAATCCGATCGTCAAAAGATGCGAGGAATTGTCGAAGATGTCTTCGAAGCGGTCACATCGTGCGGCGGAACGTGTAACGGCGAACATGGCGTCGGCCTGCTTCGTTCTGGCTTACTCCCGAAGCAATACCCTAGGCTTTACCCTGCATTTCAACGAATCAAATCGGTCTTTGATCCGTACAACGTTTTTAATCCAGGTCGAATTGTCGGTGCCGAACAAAGCTTACCTCTCCATCTCATTCGCCCGATGCCGCATCCGTCGGCTCCCCCATCGAATGGTGATAATGAGTCGTCGAAGTTTCAGCTTCGCTGGCCTCAGCTATCGATCGTCGAGATGGCGGAGCGTTGCAATGGATGCAATACCTGTCAGTCCTGCAATACCTCGGTGCGAATGTGTCCCACCAACCGCGCCTTCGCGGGGGAACTTTATTCGCCTCGCGCCATCAACAATCTGATGCGTCAGATCCTTCAGGGTGAGATCGACGGCCAATCGATCGGTAGCATTGATTTCCGTGAGATGGCCGATCACTGTGTCTATTGCAAGATGTGCCGCATGGAGTGCCCCTCTTCGGTCGATGTTTCGAAGCTAATGCTGGAAGCAAAGGCCGCGAACATCGCGGAACAGGGGTTGTCACGGATCGATTGGTTTTTCTCGGGCTGGGACCGCTGGTCTCGCTGGGGAAGTTCGCAAGCCCACTTTGCGAATCAGATTTTCGCAAGTCCGATCACACGATGGATGATCGAAAAGACGTTCGGCTTATCACGCCACCGTCGCCTCTTCCGCTTTCAGCATCGGACCTTCACACATCGAGCGAAGCGTGAGGGATGGACACGAAAGCCCCGTTCGAAGAAGGCTCGGGGTAAGGTAGCTCTCTTCGTCGATACCTACACCAATCACTACGACCCTGAACTTGGTGAAGCGGTCGCGCGACTACTTCACACGATCGGTCATCTTGTCTATTTTCCGCAGCAGCAGCGATCAAGCGGCATGCCTTATCTTTTGCACGGCGACATTGAATCCGCGCGGGCCCGGCTCCTTTGGAACTTTGAAATTGCCGCCGAACTCGTTCGGGAAGGATACACGATCGTCACGACGGAGCCTTCCGCCGCCCTGATGTTCCGGGATGAAGCCCGGCATTTGATGAGTGATGCCGACCTCGAGGCTGTTGCAAGTAATACATTTGAAGTCTCCGAGTTTCTCGCCCTTCAATTCGACAAGGGACACTGGACGCCGTCGCTCGACAATATTCCGATTACGGTCGCCTATCATGAGCCATGCCATCAACGTGCGCTCGAGCTTCGAAGCTCCCCCGCGAGTCTGCTCCGACGAATCCCCGACCTTCGGCTCATTGAAATGGACCTGGGGTGCAGCGGGATGGCGGGAACGCACGGCATGCGCGTGGACAGCTATAAGTCGTCGCTCCAATCAGGCTCAGCCATGCTGGCCCGGCTATCGCGAGGTGATGTATTGGCCGGGACGACCCAGTGCGGATCCTGCCGAATGCAGATGGAAGAGGGTTCGCTCAAGCCAACCCTTCACCCGGCAAAGTTGTTGGCCGTCGCTGTCGGCCTAGTCGATAATCCTGCGAAGCTGTTCCGAAAACCGAATCGAGGGCTGTTGTCGCTATGAATGTGCGCGTCCTCTTTTTTGCCTTGGCGCGCGATCTCGCCGAGCGAGACGTCGTGGAACTTTCCATCGCAGAGGGGACGACGGTAAGGGAACTAAGGGCTTTATTAGTCCAGGAGATTCCATCGCTCGCGGAAGTTTTGCCGAACTCCATGATCGCCGTGAACCAGCAATATGCACAGGACACCGACTTCATCCCAGACCACGCCGAGATCGCTTGCATCCCCCCCGTGAGTGGCGGCTAGGGCCAACGATACCGATTTTGGATTGTTCTGATTCAACAGTTCATCGAGTCCTCCTCCTTCGGTTCAAACGCGATGAGGGGTCGTCACTCATCTCGAATTCGTTCTCCTCGGAATCCTGGGCAAATTTTGACAACTCCCCTAACGAGGAGAAATCCTCCGCTCCGATCCATCAGCGAACCGCAATTCTTTTCTAACCGGTTCCCTCACCGGTCTTGTTAGATCGCCAACAGCGGCTCTGCGGTTCAAGCCGTGCTCGAACTCATCTTCCACGACAAAAAGAAATCATTGACTCAAGTCGCTTGACATTTGGCATTCAAAGAATCGTGCTTCATACTCGTTGTGTTCTCGATCAGATGGGGAGCGTTCGCAGCCAAACGGCGCTTCATGATCTGATGGGAGCAGACTGTCAGAATCGAGCGGATCCCCAAGGACGCTCCATCTTCGACAGGAGACTCGCCTTCGAAGATGACTTCCGCGTGGGATCCGGTCGCTTAACACACGACCGGCGATAGGAAGAGTGCTTGTTTCAGATCGCCATGACACATAGTTCGAATGAAGAGTAAAGCGATTCACTGCTCAGGCCCAACGGCTGATCGCTGTCAAATTCGCGATCGGTCGAAAGGACTCCGACACTGCGTCGCACAGTTAGGTGGAAAGGAGACGCCGATGAAGTTCGCCCTGCGTCTAGCCGCCGTCGCTCTCCCGATAATTTCTCTTTCAGCGATGGGAGAGGAACACGGGAATAGAATCCCCCGTACAGAATTTCCCAACCAAGAGATCATCATCCATCGAAGTGATGAGACAGTGATTGCGCCGGAACAGGAAGGGAGCTCCATCCCCAAACCACTCCCTCCGGAAGTAATCTCCGCTGATCCTGTCGCTCCGAGTTCGATGGAGGGTGGTACTTTTCAGAATCCCCCTTCACGGGTTTGGAAGGGGCCGTTCCTTCGCCGAATCATTCCGAGCCGCTATGCCAAGCCGTTCAATAACGGGCCCTATCGATATGAACCAAGAATTGGTGATATCCGCGACACGCCTCGCCTCCGAACGTTGCCGGGCGAAGGGTACGATGGAAGTCCTCGCGAAACGCTTCCGATCATTCCCCCCCGCGATCGAGGTTATTTCGTCATTCCCCGCTGGTAAGTAACTGTTACCGCGTCGCGTCTGCAGACCGGCCGACCCTCCTGGGCCGGCCTGCAGTCATTTTTGGGTTGGCATTTCTCCTTTTCGAAAGCTTCCTCGCTAAAAATGCCGGGGCCGTGCCGATCTTCGCCGACCCGCTACAATGGCCGACAAGGATATCGGTGGATTTCTCGTGTCGAATCGGTCGAGGTTCGAACACGGCTTTGTCGAGATTCACGTGTCCGCTCTAGGAATTCAAAAGTCTTGGCCGGGAGTTTGCAGTGGCCGTTGCGACCAATACCTCCTCTCTCGATGCGAAAATCAAGAAAGCCAAGGAAGACTTGGATGCCCATCTGCGCGAAACGATCGCATGGCATTTCTCCCCCGATACCGGATGCCCTTTCTGGTTGGACAAGGCCAAGGAACTCAAAATCAACCCGATCAAGGACGTGCAGTCCTACGAAGACTTGCGGATCTTTGGGCACTTCGAAGATGAGTGGCTTCGTGGCGGTCCATTGAACAAGTGGATTCCTCGAGGACTCGAGGGAAAGCCGACGTATGTTTTCGAGACCGGCGGCACCACCGGCATCCCGAAATCACGAATCGCCTTCGATGACTTCCGCACGGACTACGAACTGTTCAGCCACACCCTGCCGGAAAAGTATTTTCCCAAGGGTTCGAACTGGCTGATGCTCGGCCCTTCGGGTCCGCGCCGGCTCCGGTTGGCCGTGGAACACCTCTGCCAGTATCGCGGCGGTATCTGCTTCTGCGTCGATCTCGATCCCCGATGGGTCATCAAGCTCATCAAAAAGGGATGGCATGAACATCTGGAAGCGTACAAGGATCACGTCATCGATCAGGCCATCACCATTCTCGGTGCGGGTCACGACATCCGCTGCATGTTCACCACACCGAAATTGCTTGAATCTCTCGCTCTCCGATTGCAGCAAGCCGGTTCGTCGATCGGCAAGGTTGGAATCACCGGCATCTTTTCGGGTGGCACCGAGTTCACGCCGCAATGGAACCGTTTCGCGCACGAAGAGTTGCTCGATGGCGCCTACATGACACCCACCTACGGCAACACGTTGATGGGTCTGGCGGCCAGCGGCCCCTCGACTCCGGAAAACAATTACAAGATCACCTACTACGCCCCTCAACCCCGTGCGGTGATTCAAGTCGTCGACTTCGACGATTACAATAAGCCCGTCGAATACGGCCAAACGGGTCGCGTCAAACTCACGACGTTGACCAAAGAGTTCTTCGTCCCGAACTTCATGGAACGTGACGAAGGTGAACGAGAACAGCCCTACGACAAATATCCTTGGGATGGAGTGAGCGGCGTTCGTCCGTTCCATGTCCTTGCCGCCACCACGACCGTCGGCGTTTACTAGTAGTTGGCGTGACGGGATGAGAAAAGTTTCTCATCCCGTTGCTCGATACCGTTTCAAAGAGGTCCTCCAGGCAGGGAGTTCATCAATGCTTCACCTACCTCTGGTTCGTTGGGGTAAGCCCTACGAGAGCTTGGACAAGACGCAGATCGTCCATTTCGAAACGGGAGAGCCGATCGCGACGGTAAGCCAGGGGATCGGTGGCATCGTCCGGCAGGATCTACTGAAAGCCAAACGGGCTCGATCGGTGCTTCGCGACATCTCGACCGACGAACTTCTCAAGCGGGTGAAGCGGGCGGGCGAACTCTATGCCACCGCCACACTTCCGATGGGGGATGGGACTCAAACGCCCGACGAATTCGTTCGTCAGCAGTCGGCGTCTACCGGCATGCCTGAAAATATGTGTCGCGGGAACATGGAGAAGAACCGCTTCGTTCTCGTCGAAATGGAAAACATTTTGACTGCGCTGACGCGTGGGCTCGATCTTCGAGTTCTCGGCCGCGGCTATGGTGAAGAAAGAGGCGTCCCTGTCAGCTATCAAGCGCAGACACCTGTGGTCGGAGCCGTTCTTCCGTCGAACTCACCAGGCGTGCATACGCTTTGGCTCCCCATCATTCCGATGCAGATTGGAATCGTTCTCAAGCCAGGTTCTTCCGAACCCTGGACGCCGTACCGCGTTGTCTCTGCATTCTTGGAAGCGGGAATTCCGGGCGAGGCGATGTCACTCTACCCAGGCCCTCACGAAGTCGGGGATGCGGTACTCAACGGCTGCAAGCGAAGCATGGTCTTCGGCGGGCAAGAGACGATCAACAAATATAAGCACAACCCCGCGGTGCAACCGCACGGCCCAGGGTTCTCCAAGATCTTCCTCGGCGACGATGTCGTTGATCGCTGGGAGGATTATCTTGACGTCATCCAAGAGAGTGTCTGCAAGAACGGCGGACGAAGCTGCATCAATACATCAAGCGTTTGGGTCAGCCGGCACGGACGAGAGATTGCCGACGCGCTCGCTCAACGGATGGCGAAGATCGAAGTTCGCCGCACGACCGATCCGAAGGCCGAACTTGCGGCCTTCACCACGCCACGCATGGCGGACGCGGTGAATCAGATGATCGACGTCGATGCCCAAAGCTCTGATTGCGAGGACGTCACCGCTCGCTACCGCTCGACTCCACGACTCGTCAAGCAAGAACGTTGCGATTACTTGCTTCCGACTGTCTTCTTCTGCAAGTCACCGGACGCACCCGCTGCCAACAAGGAATACATGTTCCCGTTCGTCAGCGTGGTCGAGTGTCCGCAAAAGGACATGATCCATCGAGCCGGTCCAACTCTTGTTTGCACTGCCATCACTGACGACGCTTCGTTCAAGCTCGACCTGCTCGAAGCGACGAACATCGACCGATTGAATATCGGTCCAGTGCCGACGTCGAGCCTCAATTGGCTCCAACCGCACGAAGGTAACATCGTCGAATTCCTCTTCCGCAATCGAGCGTACCAAACCGCTTGATCGTCTATCAATGAACGAAAACTGGTCGGTTCCCTGAGGGAAACGACCAGTTCGTGAAGTATTCGTCTTGACTTGTCAAGTCTGGCGTTTAGCCGATGAGTTCCGGTATCGGTTTCCCTTCGCGGACGATCATGACCGGTCGGCCGATAGGAGTGTGATACTCCTTCGTCGGATCGATGCCGAGCGTCGTGAAGAGAGTCGCGACAACGTCATCGGGCGTGATCGTCGTGTCTTTCGGCCCCGCTCCGGTCTCATCACTCGAGCCGATCACTTGCCCTGGTCGAATTCCCCCGCCGGCCACCAACATGAACATCGCGCGCGGCCAATGATCGCGGCCAGTGTCTTTGTTGATCTTCGGCGTACGGCCAAACTCACCCGTGACGATGACAACCGTCTCTTTCAGTAGTCCTCGCTCCTCGAGCGTGGTGAGAAGCGCGGAGACTCCCTGATCAAGCCCCGGAAGCAGCTTCTCTTTCAGCCGGTTGAAATTGTCTTGATGTGTATCCCATCCACCGTCGGTGATGGTCACAAACCGCACGCCAGCTTCCACAAGCCGTGAAGCGAGGAGAGCGCTCTGGCCGAGAGACGAACCGCCGAAGCGCTTATGAATCTCGGGTGATTCCTTGGCGATATCAAATGCTTCGCGAGTCCGGCTGGATTGCAGGATGTCGTACGCCTTCTGTGAGAATTGGTCCAGCCCCGCCAAAAGCTGATCCTCAGACTGAAACGAACCGAATCGGTTGTCCAAGTTCTTGAGAAGCTGGTGCCGGCGGCTCACCGTTTTCGTCGTCGATGCTCCTGGAGCTGTTAGTCCGCGCACGACAAACGGCTGGCCTGCTTTTGGAGCCGCATTCGTATCGAATGCTCCATAGGCAACACCGAGATAACCGGGCCCGACATTCGCGCGCGGAATCGCGACGTAAGGAGGCAGGTCCCGATCAACCGTCAATTCCTTCGTGATGACCGCTCCCATGGCCGGGTATTCAAGGCCGGCCGTCGGACGATTGCCTGAGAGAACGTAATTTTGCCCAAGATCGTGAGCCGCAAGATTGTGACTCACGCCTCGAAGCACGCTGTAAAGGTTCGAGCACTTGGCGAGATTTGGCAACTGCTCACTAATGCGAAGTCCGGCGGTTTTCGTCTCGATGGTGCTGAACTCGCCTCGAATATCGGTCGGCCCCTCCGGCTTTGGGTCGAAGGTATCGAGGTGACTTGGTCCGCCGGCTAGATGAATGAAAATCGCCGATCGGGCTTTGCCGTGAGCAGCGCCGGCGTTTGCGGCTTGCAAATAATTAGCCAGCGTGAGCCCCGTCGTGCCGAGCACGCCCAGTCGCAGGAATTCGCGTCGCCCAAGTACGCCGTGATGATTCAGAATCGACATCTCGTCTATCCTTTAATCCGTTTCGACGGTCGCCACGTCACTCGATGGAACTCTCTTAGAATTGAATCCATTTAGTGATTCGTGATGAATTCTTTCGTGTTCAGCATGACCCAAAGGAGGTCGCGGAGACCGCTCGCCAGATTGGGTGAATCCTTCAAATAGCGAGTCGCCTCCGCCCGCTCTTCGGTCGTTGGGTAACGTGACACCGTGCGGAGATAAACCTCTTCCACCATTCTCTGGCGTTCCGCGTGATCAACCTTCGCGTTCTCTGTTTTCGGGGATGGTTTTGGAGTTGCCGGAGTCAGCGAAGTCTTGGCCTGCTTGAGTCGCGTCAAACGGACGTTCATCTGCTTCTTCTCGGCGTCGGTCAACTTGTCGGAAGAGATTCGCCGTTCCATCTTCGTGATCTTGTCGTTGATTTCCGCTAGCGTGAATCCGGTTTTCGGATCTTTTACGGCACTGTTCGTCTTCGAAACGACGGGCTGTTCCGGCTTCAACTTGTTCGTGACTTCCTTCACCCAGCCGTCGGGGCGGTCGAGAGCCGCATTCACATCTCGATCGTTCTGCATATAGATCGCTTGGGAAACACTTGGATCGCTGTCCCGTGCACAGTCGCAAATCGTCTTGCGATCAGACTGGCCAAAGATCTTAAGCGCGAAGTTTGCTGGCCCACCCGATGGCCCGACACCGCCAAGGTAAACAGCGCGGTGCTTCGTATCGGTAATCAACTTATGCTGCACGGAAGATGCGCTGGTCGCCACCGCGACCGCATCGAAAGTGACTTCCGCCGGCAATCGCCGAAGGAGCGCCCTGCTGAAATTCCGAGAGTCGAGCTTATTGGTCTCATTCGGCTCCCATGATCGCTGGTAGGCATGACTGTTCGTCACGGTCCGGTGAAGCCATTTCATGTCATAACCGCTTTCGATAAATCCCTTGGTCAACTCCGTAAGCAGCTTTTCATTGCTGGGCGGATTCGCCAGGTTCAAGTCATCCGGCGGATCGATGATGCCGACCCCGAAGTAGTGAGCCCAGACCCGATTCACAATGGCCGTCGCGAAGTAAGGATTGTCCGCACGCCGCATCCACTCCAGTACCGCAGCTCGCGGATCTTCTTTCGACGAGAGAACAACCTCTTCACCCCCCAACAGCGTCGGCGTAATCGCTCGCGAAGGCGTGGGATTCTTCTTTTTCCCAACCACCTTCCCCGCTTTGTCCGAAGTCGCGACGAACACCTCGCGAACCGGGATCGGCTTTCCTTGCTTGACCAGTTCGATCAAACGCTCGCGCTGTTCCTTCCCTTTCAGTTCTGCGAGTCCTGTTTCTGATTGAAGAGCTCTGAATTCCTTCGTCGCATCCGGCGCCACGCCGTAATTCACCCGTTGAAAAAAGGCGGTGAACTCATCGAACTCCTGTTTCGTCCATTGATCGAATGGGTGCTTGTGACACTGCGCACATTCCAAACGGATTCCGAGGAAGGCGTGGGCAAAGCGAAGTGCTTTTGCTTCATTCGTTCGAAGACTCTTACGGGCCCAGAAGTGAGGTAAGGTAGGTCGATCGGCAAATGCGTCGTCTTGCCCCTTACCCAAAATATCGGTCATCCGCTGCGAATAGCTCGCGTACGACTCTCCCTGCTCCCGACCGGTACCCAGAACCATCCCGGCTACGAGTTCGTCGTACGGCATGTTCTCCTTCACACGCTTGTAGACCCATTCGTACCATTGCCGTGCGATCGGCTTTTGGAACGGAGCATCGAACTCTGCTTCCGCGTCACCGGTAAAATCGCAGAACTTCGTCGCCCACCATGCGGCGTAGGCATCCGTTGAAAGAAGCTCGTCGATCTTCTTGGATCGCTTGTCCGGATCCTTGTCCTTGAGAAACGCCCGAACTTCCTCAGCCGTGGGCAAGGTGCCGGCAATATCAAGGGAGACACGGCGGAGGAATTCCTCGTCCCTCGTCAATCGCGACGGAAGAATCCCCAGGAGTTTGAGCCGCTCCATCACGAGTTCATCCACACGCGTCGGCGCGGGAACGGCCGCGTAGGTCGCTTCCGACGGATGTGACACCGGAGTGATAACCGAAGTGGCCGCGACTCCGTTGTCATAAAAGGCAATGACATTCGTATCGCCGCGCGCGGCAGAGGTGATCTTGCCCGTTTCATCCACCGTCGCGAACGATGAGTTGTTGGTTTGGAAACGGCAGAGACAGGTCACATCCTCGTTATGGCCGTCACTCCAATAGGCCGTGACGCGTACATTCTTGGTTTGGCCAGCCTCTTCGAAGCGTATGAGCGCCGGCTCGATCACCAACTTGTTGAGATGATGCGAAGGCTTAACGCCGGAGGCGCCTGCCTTAATCCAGTCAACGAGCAGTCGGTGTTCCCATCCGTCCGCCGTCATTCGCTGACCGCCACCGTGATCCACTGCTTCGGTTGCCTTCTGCAGCATCTTGCTCGCGGCTGGATCTTTCGCGAGAACTCGGGGAGACTCCCCTTTGGTGAGCGCGGTCAGATCTTCATCGAAGTCATATCCAAACAGGCTCAGCCGAAGACCTCCCTGCCCTTGAAACGAGCCGTGACAGGCGCGACCGTTACAGCCCAGACGGCTCAGAAGTGGGAGTACATGTCGTCGAAAGTCGGGAACTTCGTCCGTCGCGGCGGCGAAACGTTCGCTGGCGGGCTTTATGGGCGCGATCGACGAGGTCTCGACTCGCGGCGTTTCCGGCGTCGCGACAAGGAATCCCATCATCAGGCAGACAGCTGACCACATGAATCAATTCCTCATTGAATTTCAATTCAAGGCTGATGTTTCCGACTTTGGCTTCTCGGGTTCGGCCGGAGCGTTGTTCACATCGGGAAGGGCATGTTGATCTTCCGGAACCTCAGGAGTCGGCGTTGGAGTTTCCTTGGCGGGTGCCTCAACGACGCGTGGCTTCTTCAGCAGTTGATCAAAGCGGTCAACTAACTGCTGCTCGATGGTCGTTTCCCTCTCGTAGACTTCGTTCTTTCGCTTTTCGAGGCGTTTCTCAACCCGCCTGATCTCTAGTCTGGCAACGTTCAGTTCGAGATCGATTTGCTTGCGAATAAGTTCCCGGAGAACTTTCTCATCGTATTCCTTGCGCGACGACGCCAACTTCAAGCGCGCGGCCAAGAGATCGATGCGAGATTTTGTCTTCCACAATTCGAGCGCTAGAGCATGCATTTCGGGATCACGAATTTGCAATTCAGCCATTCGCTCACTCTCCGCGAACAGTTCTCGAATCGCGGACTCGTAGGCGACTGGATCCTTCTTTTGCAACCCTTCCAAGAGGCGCTTCAAGTCACGGTGATTTTGATCGGCAAATTTAAGAGCGGCTGCTTCACGTGTTGCTGTAAATGCGGGAGGCTCGCTCGGCTCTTTCTTAGACTCTCTTTTCGCGCCCGGCATCAGTTTGCGCGGAAGACCCGGCTTCGCGTTGTCTTCCCATCCCATCGCGGAAGAAAACGCGAGCAAGGTAACCGTCAAAAGCAGCTTCTCGCGGAGCAATCCCAGCATGGAACGAATCTTTCCAATCTCGTTTTCGATTCACATGATCGAAGTGAGACCAATCGCCGCACACGATAAACACCTCTACGAACCATCGGTGTTGCATCGCCGCTGAAAAAGGTTAACTCTCAGGGTCTAGCTTGGCGGCCTCACTAACCCAATCCGACAGAAAGCTCTCATCACTTCGATCGAAAGACTCATCAATCCAGTTGAATGATTCATCCTCGGTTGACGTCACCCCTTCTCGATGGTCGACTTGTTGATCGACCCACTCGCGGGCAACTTCCACCGCTTCATCGCCGGTCATTTGATCGCTGACAAAAGATTCCGTCGCCGGTGCTGCGGGCAAGACAGCTACCGACCGATCGAGCTGTCCGATCCAAACACTGGCTCCTATGAACGTAGTGGCAGCGACTCCAGAAACGATTCCCACCCCCCACCAAATCTTCCTTCTTCTTTCCGACTTTCGAACAGAGGGAGGGGATGTTTGGTAGACGTGTCGCGTGGCGGCGAGCAATTCCACCGCATTCGCCACTGCCTCGCGAAAAGTCTGATCCGATGCCAGCCATTCTTCGCAGCGCGACACTTCCGTCTCGTCGAGCTCGCCCAAGACGTAGCGAGCCGCCAACCAATCGCGGTCGTTCATATCGCTCGTCCTCTTTCACTCATGAAGCTTGAGATCAGACAATTGATTCCGCAATCGTTCCAGCGCGCGTCGAGCACGGGTAAGAACAGTTCCCAACGGAATCCGAAGCATCTCGGCAATTTCTCTGAATTTCAAATCGTCGTAGACACGCAGCCGAAGAATCTGTTGTTCATCCCTCGGCAACTGACTCAATAGTTGTCTCACTCGGAGCGCAACTTCGCCTCGGATCAGTGAGTCATCAGGCAAAAAGGCACCGCCCGCCCCGGAATGTCGCCCGAGCTGTTCTCGATGCGACTTTTCCCGCTTCGTGCGCCTTTTCGCGGAAATCGCTTCATTTACCGCGACTCGAAAGAGCCAAGCCTTGGCTGACTCTTGCTTGTCAGGTCCCCCTGACTCGACGGCGCGGGCGAAGGCCGTCTGTAAAGCATCGTCAGCCAAATCCCCATTGCCACAAATTCCGTACACCAGCCGTCGGAGCTCCGGTAGATGCCGGGCATAGAGCATGGAAATATCGGCTCGGTTCCCGTCGGAATCGGGCTTAGCGATCTGCTCGTCCTCACCACGGGATCGTTGCACGGCTCAAGTCCCAAACGATGAAGATTCGACAAATCTAAGTCAGATATGCTCGAATCCTCTCCTGTCTCATCTGGGAACAAGTTCGGCCGTCGGCTCAAGCCACCCTTTTGAGCCCACTATAAGACGCCTCACCTGTTCCCATTATTTTTAACCCCGGACAAATTCATTCCGCTTGCAATTCAACCTTTGCAAGACCACTGAACATTTGATCCAAAGAGAGAGTTGCCATGGTCGCACATTCTCTATAATTTACTGCGGTGCCATGGATTCTCGCATGAGGCAGAAGGCGAACCGCTATGTCGATTGATAAAAGTCTGAAAAAGAAGGGATCGCTCGCTCGATCCCGTAACGTTCTCAAGCGTCATGAGCGAATCGCTCAGCTGAAGGACGAAGAAAGATGGACGGAAGCCTACGGCCCGTTCAATCTTCCGAAGACCCGTGTTGCCCGCTCTGTCGTCAAGAAGGGTGGCCCGAAGAAGACCGAGGAGAAGGCAGACGCTGCCGCCCCGGCCAAGGGAGCCAAGGGGGGCAAGAAGTAACCCTCCCGGGTTCATGTTTGAAATTCAAAAAGCCGTGCATTCGTGTGCACGGCTTTCTTTATTTGTTCACCGTTGCCAGTCGATCTTAGTGCCGGATGAGCTGCCGGATGAACGGAATCGAGGCGATGACCATTAGCAGCGATGGGAGCCAGAGAAGGAAGAACATCTGACTCTCTGATTCCTTCAGCACGTTGTATGACAGGATGAGCGTCGGGTAGTAGAGGGTGATGATGGGAAGAAAACAGATGAAGAAGGTCTGCAGGACTTCGCGTCGCCGGTAAAGAATACTGAGCGGACAGCCTAGCAACACGAAGGGCATGGCCGCCATCGATCGAGCAATCCGATTGTGCTTCTCGCAAATCGATTTGTAAGCCATTTCATTCGTGAAGTCGATCTTGTACGCGGCGGGACCTGCCACGGAGGCCGCCACCACGGGCTCACCTCGTAGCGAACACATTCCCATCGTCGTTGCCAGTTCGAATTTCGTCTGCAACTCTTCGTTACGAAACTTTTGCGACTGTTCGTCGAGCGCTTTGAATCCTCGTTCGGAAATGCCAAACTGATCCCCCTTTAAGAGTTCGGGGACGGGCATCCGTTCGGTGCGATCGAGAAAGTACGCTGAATTTCCTGGATCGGTGGAAAGTACACCGTCGATCAGACGGATCACGATTTCGACATGTCCCGGTAGACTCGAGGAGCGTTCCACCGAAAGCGATGCCTCACGGGCACGGAGCACCATATCGTATCCACCCTTGGGATCGCGGTGCTTGATGATCGGCTGAAGCAGCCGAGTCCCGTCGATGTTGCTCACGTACAGTTCATAGGGAAGATCCGGCCCCGAGATGCTGCTCGTCTGACGAAGATACGTGAAGAGCGTCGTCTCCATATCACCCAGCAGCGTCATGCGAAGTTGCTTTTGACACCAGGGAATCACTTGGTCAGAAAGCCAAACGCACCCAAGCGAAACAACGATTGAGAAAATGATGATCGGACGAACCAGACGCATGGCATTGATGCCACCCGCCTTGACCGCGACGATCTCGTTGGTCCCGCTCATCGTTCCGAACACATAAGTGCATGCGAAAAGGAGACAGGTCGGGATGGTGTAAGGCAGTGAGGGTGCAACGATATAGGGGAGAAGCCTCAAAATGCTGACAGGATCGAGGCCGGTCTTTCCCCCCTCGAACATCGCGCCGAGCACCATCAGTAGGCCGGTCACCGCCACCAGCGAAAAGACCGTGACGATAAGCACGTCTCGAAATACGAGTCGGGTCAGGATGGAAAACACGAACACCGCTCCCCGGGCGACCCCAATGCCGTTATCCGGCTGTACTCCGCGACACCTGAGACAAGCGGCTCGAAACATCGAACCTATTCATGTTCTCAGCATCGGCTGAAAGAGGCGCTTTGATCCATAGAGCCGAGGCCACGTCTTCTAACCATTTCGGCAATTGGCCGCGAGGCGAGGATCATAACCCGTAATCGGTTGAATCGTTACATCCCGCAAAGTCAGCGTGAAGGATAGAGGGCGAGAGAAATCAGGGAGTTGGAGAGACCAATTCCGAATTTCGCTCAGGATAGCTTCTCCCAGAGACGGTCAAACTCCTTTTGAAAACTTCTCAACAACGCTCGATCGCTGACCAAGATAAAGTTCTCGATATTGTTGATCGATGCCCCGCGCGTCCAATTGTAGCTGCCGGTGAGAAGTAGCTTTCGATCGAAGATCGCGAATTTGTGATGCATGTGGTAAGCCGTTCGATCAACCCTTACGGGCATGCCCTCTTGCATAAACCGAGGGATGTCGGAACCAAGGTCGTTTGCCTTGTCATCGTCGGTCAGGATTCGGACAGAGACACCTTGCCGGTGGGCCTCGATCAAAGGTTCAGCAATTCTGTCGTCGGTAATGGTGAAGACGCAGATATCGATGGAGCTCTTCGCTTCGGCAATCAGACTGACGATTCTCGCGACGCAGTTATCGACTTCGCTGAAATAAGCGGCGCAAACTTCCGGGTTTGAATCCTTCGTCCGAGGAACTAATCTTTTGATCACTCCTTCGATCCAGGTCGCCACGTCCTGAGCCTCCTTCTCCTTGAACCGTTCCATGGCAATCGCGAATACTCGATGTCGGTAGAACGCCAACAATTCATCGGTCGGCGAATTCGCTTCGAGAAAATCATCAAGTGCTTTGATCTCGGCGGATTGGAGCCGGCAGTCCTGCATGGTGGCCAAAAGGAGCCGATCGAACTCCTCGCTCTCCATTTGTCGCTCCTTTTTCCTTTGAATCCGGCTCAGTTCACTTGGGACGGTATAGATTCGAGCCGATTCAGGACAAGGATCAACAAAAGGTAACGATTCCTTCAATGCTTTGAAACTTGGCGTAGACCGCGAGAACTTCTTCGGCATTCATCATGTACGGTTCGAGCGTCAATGCGACGTACTTTCCGGCGGAGGATTGGCGAAGGGTGTAAGGAGGGTCGATGGAGAGATTAAGCTCTTCGCGCACGGCAAGCACCACTCGCGCGATGAATCCATCCTTTGGATAGCCAATGACCTTGAAAATGTATGGGCCGGGAAACTCGTGATGAGTTCGCAAGAGCTCGATGAATGAAGGGCGTTCCGGTTCGTCGGAACCGAGTTCTTCTGAGCTCACGGCCTACTCCTTTGAACAGCGCTTCAAGTGCAAGAGAATTATATCCATCCCCTCGCGAAACGAGGGTTCGTTTTACCCATGGCGGGTCGTGAGACTTAGGATTAGACTCGCCGATGCATCAAATCGCGAAGAGCATCGTAAGTCGCCAAGTACTCACCAAACAAGTCGTCGTAAGCCTGCTTGTTCGCGGGATTAGGCTCGACGGTTCTTTCAATACAAACCATCGCCCGAGCCGCTTCCCCTAAGCTCGCAAAACAGCCTCCGTGAGTCGCGGCGACGATGGCAGAACCAAGCGCGCATGCCTGCGGATCGGTCCCCAGATGGATGGGCTTACTGAGTGCATCGGCATGAATCTGCATCCAAACGTGGCTCTGCACTCCCCCACCACCGGCAAAAATTCGATCGATCGTCAATCCGAAAGAGGACGCGTCTTCGAGCAAGTGACGAGTCCCAAGAGCGGTTGCCTCATAGATGCTTCGCATGAGATGACCGGGGCCGTGTGATAGCGTGAGTCCCCATATCGTTCCCCGCGCTCGTGGATCTTTGCGAGGACATCTATTCCCTTGCCAGTAATCGAGACAGACAAGCCCCTCGCTTCCGGGCGGAACGGCGGCGGCTTTCTCATCGAGAATCTCGTAAACGTGCCGGCTCGTCCTTGCCGCTTCCGCGGACTCATTTCCCGCGAAATGTCGTCGATACCAATCGACGATCGAGCCGGTGGCGGTCTGGCCCCCCTCCACCGTATAGAGTCCCTCCACCGTTGCATCGGGGTAACATCCGAGCAATCCGCTCCCAAAGATTTCCCGATCCGTTTGAGCGAGATGACACGTGCTCGATCCCATGATCATGGCCAAGTCACCGGCGCCTGTTGCCCCCAGGCCGATCATGCCCAGATAAGCGTCGATTCCCCCCTGCGCGATCGGCGTTCCCACCTTCAATCCGAGATCGGCAGCAGCCCGCTTCGAAAGTTTTCCGTTTCCCTTTCCGAGTGGAACGATGTCGCTCGGCCATTTCCCCGAAAGATCATCGAGCCCCACCTGCCCCAGCATCGGGCGGCTCCAACCACCATCGGGACGCGCGTAATTCCACTTCACCGTCACGTGATTGAGCGAAAGGGTCCAATCCCCCGTCAACCGGTGCATCATCCAGTTCGTGCATTCCACGATTCGATCCGCGCGGCCATAGATCTCAGGTTCGTTTCGTTTCAACCAGAGAGCCTTGGGAAGCATCCACTCGGGCGAAACCGCGCCGGAAACGTATCGAAGAATGGGATCATTCGTCCGACTAATCTCTTCCGCTTCTCGGAACGATCGTTGATCCATCCAAAGCAGCGCGGGACGTAGAGGCGTTCCATCCTCGCGACAGGCAAGAACCGTGCATGCGGTCGCGTCGAGCCCGATCGCGACGATGGCATCGGCCGAGATCCCCGCTTGGGTGAGCGCGACCGGGACCGCTTTCTTCGCGGCAGTCCACCACGACTCGACATCCTGTTCCGCCCAAGCGGGTTGAGGATGAGTGGTCTCGATCGGCTCGACCCCGAAGCCGATACACTTCCCTTTCAAATCGAAGATTGCCGCTCGAAGAGACTGCGTTCCGATATCGATCCCGAGCACCACGTCGCTTTGACTCATCGACCCCTCGATAATTCATCCCCCGTTCAACCGACAGTCACCGTAACGGGTTCGGACCTCGCCGACCACTCTAGCGGACGGCATTTCCTCTCTCTTTTGATGGATTCGTTTCTCATAGTCGCGACAATATCGCTTTGACGGTTCAAGGAAGGCGCCGGAGGTCAACCGCATGCGGCAATTTGCTTTACTCCTGATTTTGCTCGTGGGAGACGCTTCATGCGCGGAGGATTGGCCGCAGTTCCTAGGACCGAATCGGGATAGCTCGGCCGACGGCGAGAAGATTGTTACACGCCTCACTAGTGACGGCCAACCGGTCCTCTTGCGTCGGCCTGCCGGACAGGGATACAGCGGTCCTGTGGTTATGGGAAACAAAGTCCTCCTGTTCCATCAACCGAAGAATGATGAGGTTCTCGAATGCCTTTCCACCGAGACGGGCGAGCCGCTTTGGCAAATTGGCTATCGCTGCAACTTTAATGGTGGTCTCTTCGGAGAGGTCGGCCCGCGCGCCACACCGGCCATCGCGAACGGCTCGGTCTTCACCTTTGGCGCGACCGCCACGCTCCAAGCCGTGGATCTCGCCACCGGAAAACTGAAATGGCGACGGGATCTTCACAAAGAGTACGATGTCCCCGAGGGTTATTTCGGCGTCGGCACGTCCCCCGTTGTGGAAGGAAACAAACTCCTCGTCACGGTCGGCGCGAAGGAGGCATCGCTCGTCGCATTCGATTGCGAAACAGGAAGAACGGTCTGGAACGCCAGTAACGATGCGGCGAGCTACGCATCACCCGTCGTTGCAACGATCAACGATCGCCGACGAGCACTCTTCTTCGCTCGGTCTGGTTTGCATGTCGTCAATCCTGCCGACGGCAAGGAAGAAGCCTTCTTCCGCTGGCGGGCACGAATGGATGCCTCAGTGAACGCGGCATCGCCGGTGTTGGTTGATGGCCGGATCTTTCTCTCGGCCGAGTACGGAACCGGCGCCGTGCTTCTCGACCTTGCCTCCGATGGACTGAAGCCGATTTGGAAGAGCCTTGATTCCCTTTCGAACCACTACGACACCAGCGTTTATTGGAAAGGTCATCTCTTCGGCATTGACGGTCGACAGGAGGGAGGTGCCCAGCTTCGCTGCATTAAGGCAGACACCGGAGAAGTGACATGGACGCAAGAGGGTTTTGGATGTGCTTCGATCATTCGCGTCAAAGATCTGCTCATTTGCGTGACTGAACCAGGAGAGGTTGTTCTCGTCGCGGCGAATCCGGCACTCTACCAAGAGAAGGGACGACAAAAGATCGGTACCGCTCCGACGCGCGCGCAACCGGCCTTGGCCAACGGAATCCTCTACGTTCGCACCCCCGCTGAATTGGTCGCGGTCAATATGCGAGGAGAGTAAGGCCCCACCGGCAACTCCTTTTCAACCCTCCAATCATCGGGTAGAATTCCACGAACAAATTGACCCGAAAGGATGCCGATCGATGCCATTGGTTGACGTGGAATGTGAGAAGTGCGGCAAGGTTTCGGAGCTATTGCTTCAAAATGGACAAAAGCCGTCGTGTCCTGAGTGTGGAACGACCAAGGTCAATCGCCGCCTTCCCGTCACTTCCATCGGTCGAGGCAGTTCCTCCTCGCAGCCGACAGGCTGCCCGACAAATCTCCCGCCGTGCCGACCCGGTTGCTGCCGAATCAATTAAAACAAATTCGGTACCATCTTGATCCGCGCGAAGATGGGAAAAGTTCCCCGAAGGTACGGCTCTTGCGTCATAGTTATTTCGCTCCTTTTCTCTCGAAAAGGAAATGTGAAATTGCTTTCACAAAGGCCACCTTGGTACGCTAGGGATCGTCCAGCACGTCTAAGCGACGGTTCGAACCGGTCCTTCGACCAATAGGTTGACGGAAGGAGGGCATGAAATGAGTCCTACCACGATCGCGGATCGCATTCGCATCGAGTCACAGATTCTCAATTATGTGCGTGAGGCATTGTTGACCGCGGTCAACGCGCCAATCGAAGAGCACATCAGCGAGCAATGGTGCGAGCGTTGCCGATTTCTTACCGAATCCTTCGAACGCCACGTCAATCGTCTTTTCCGCATCAAGTGGGAAGTCGATGACCAGACGCTCCTCATGGATTCCGATCAAACGGGCCTCGTCGAAGTTTTGATTCAGCTTGAATCAGAGCAGCGAGAGATGGCCTTTGAGCTTCGCGAAATCAACAGCGAAGCACGATCCCTTGCCCCCGAAAACGTGGCGAACCTCCACGCGTTCCGCCAGCGAATTCAAGGTTTCATGGAACGGTTCGACGACATGCGACTCAGAGAATGCAAACTCTGGCTCGATGCATACGAAATCGATATCGGCGGCGAAGGTTAAGCATCGATCATTGACGATTCCGTGATGCCTGCCATCATGGTTCATCGAGTGGCAGCGCATAGACTCGCCACTCGATTATTTTTTTGGGCAGGAACAATCCGGTGGAAGACATCTATTCCCCTCAAGCGGAAAGACTCCTCGAAGAAGCCGTCAAGCTCGCCGCAGAGTCGGGACATGCATCGGTCAATGTAGCTGCTTTGCTCGCGGCCATCATCGATAACGAAGAGGGAGAGGCCGCCAAATTCCTCAATCAGCTTTCCATCGACATCAAGTCGGTTCGATGCGCATTGCTTCACCCTGCCACTTCGTCCGACGCGACTATGGCATCTCCCCCCTGGCATGCTGACGCCCGGCATATCCTCGCCCGAGCGCAGGAGCTCGCTCTTGCCTACAGCCGGTTCGAGCCCGTGGGTAGTCGCGAAATATTGATCGCTCTCTTGGAAGAACCGGGTGAATTACGCGAACACTTCACCGACGTGGCGGAAAGCGTCGAATCACTGATCAAGAGCTACCATGACGAAAGGCAACCGCTCGCCATCGCAATTGATCCAGAACTGGAGTGGCGCGCCTTCGGTCCTCCCGAGGCGACGGACATCTCACGTATCATTGATGCCAACTTGAATCGGGCCCGCGAAGGGTTTCGGGTCGTCGAGGAATACGTCCGATTCGTTCTGGACGATGCTCGTCTCAGCGAAAGACTCAAACAACTTCGCCATCAAATCCGCCAAATCGCTGACTGTTTTCCCAATGATTGGCTCCGATCGTCGCGTGATACAGAAAATGACGTCGGGACATCGCTGACATCCGCTTCCGAAATCGAGCGACGCGATATCGCCGCGGTCGTCAGCGCCAACATCAAGCGGTGTCAGGAATCGCTTCGCTCGATCGAGGAGTACGCGAAGATCGAGAGCGAATCCGCGTCGAAGATCGCGAAATCCCTGCGATACGAAGTCTACACCATCGAGCGACTGCTTCGGCTCGATGATGACGCTCGTCGGTTGATCGATGAATCACAGCTGTATTGGCTCTGTGATCCAGCCGCCTGTCGGTACGAGTTCGAGTGGACCGTCAAGGAAGCGATCGCTGGTGGCGTTCACGCCATTCAGCTACGTGACAAAACATCGCCCGACCGCCACAAATTGGTCCATGCTCGTCAACTGCGTCATTGGACCCGTGAAGCCGGTATTCTTTTCATCATGAATGACCGGCCGGATATCGCCAGGCTGGCAGAGGCCGATGGCGTGCATGTGGGGCAAGAGGAGCTTTCCATTCGAGACGTCCGCCGCATCGTCGGCCCGCGCCGGCTCGTCGGATTGAGCACGCACTCCATCGAACAAGCGCGGCAAGCCCTCCTCCACGGGGCGGACTATATCGGCGTCGGACCGCTCTTCCCATCGGAAACGAAGTCATTCGATCGTCATGTGGGTTTGGAGCTCGTCACTCAAGTAGCGAGCGAAATATCGGTCCCCGCATTCATGATCGGAGGAATCAGCCTCGAAAGACTCCCATCCGTGCAAGAGGCCGGGGGGAGGCGAGTGGCCGTCAGTCACGCCATTAGTTCGTCGGACGATCCACGAGAAACGGTCGTCGAATTCATCAGCCAATTGAATTCAACGTGACCTATCGATGTCACTATTCTTACCGAAGACTCACTTGATGTAAGCGATTGCGAAGTAACCCTCGACATCATTCGGCACGGTGGTGGCGACAGGATTCATGATGTATTCATGCCGAACACCTACTTTCCAATTCCAAGCAAGCGTTCGACCGATCGGAAAGAGGACGGCCGCTTCCGTTCGAATACGAAAGGACTGTGACGTGTTGAAGTCCGGATAAGCGGTCGACGTTAGTTGGAGCCGGCTCATGTCGGCAATGATTCGTCGGTAATCAACTTCCGTCAGCCATCCGCTTCGCGCTTCGCTCTGTGAGGAAGAGGGGGGAGCATAGTTGATGTACGAGCCGGTCGGTCCCAAACGAACGAGAAGACGTTCCTTCACCGTATCGGCGAATTTGAAACCGATACCGAGCGAAGTGACCTCGCGAATGTTGATCAATCGCGCCTGATCCCATTCGACTTCCTGACGTGCATACGTGATCCATCGGCCTCGCAAGTTACGGTCATAGTTCAATTCGCCGTAGATTCGGCGGTTCGGTTTCGCTCCCTGCAACTGGTTGTAGTACGCGCTAAGCCGAGAGAGGAAGTACGCATTCAGCGTCCGCCTCTCCGCGCTGAGCTGAGCGTTCACCGTAACGCCGGGATTGTTTCCTTGCTTGAACGAACCACCGGATGCCGCCTGAAAATGCCAATTGCTATCGAACTTCCCGCTGATCGTCAGATCGAGAAGCTTCTGTTGTTGCTTGATCTTCTCCATCTCTTGTTTCGATTCAGCCTCTGTGGGAACCGCGACCTCGTCTGTGCTCGGCGTAAACGGGTCGAGCCGTTTCGGAAGAAGAAGATTTGCTTCTTTCACGGGTTCGAGGATGACCCCCACCACGCTCAGGGGCTTCAGCGGCTTGAGGACGTAGTCCTCGGGATGCCCAGAATCGATCATGTTTTCGATTGGGGACGGACCAAAGATGCGCGTGAATTTTTTGCGAACGTGCGCCTGACTCGGATGACCTTCGAGTTCAATACTTTCAATAGTAGCGGTGGGCTCATCGACGATGTCGACCGTTTCGGTGTTGATCGATTCATCGATCAGATTGGTGGCCGGTGAATCAGCCGAGTTTGGAACAGCGTTCTCTGTCGGTGCGGGTTCCGGACGGTCGACAACTTTCTCCGTTTCTGGGGCGACCGGGGTTTCCTCAACGATCTCGACCGGTTCGGGCAAGGAAGGAGTGATCTCCGAAGGTTCATCTCCTCCGAGCAATGCCGTCCACAAAAGCACCGGAATCAGAACATTCACGATCGAGCCAAGCACCCTTCCCTTCGAGGCGGCGAAGCCCTCAAAACTGTTCGCCCATCACCGCGAGCATTCCAAGCTCACGAGACGTGAATCTCCCCATCTTGGAGATTGCGTAAACTCTTACCGAGCAATCGGTTGGCGAATGAAGTGGATTGGGAATACCGGCGATGATGAATTGTTGCAACCCGCGCGGGGCAATTCTCATCGATTTAAAACGCAAGTGCTCATCTAGAAACGCTTTAATAACAATAAGGGTAGTGCGAGACCCAGCCTTTTGGGCCGAGCCCGCACTACCCTCTCACCCTCCCCCTGGTGATTCGCTTCAGATGCCGGTGTTTCTTTGGCTTGCCTATCTCTCGCGGATTCTCTGTGGTTGGCTCTTATCCTGTCGCCACCGGTTCGGCTCAGGCGGGCGATCCCTGAGTTGATCGGTGGGAGTGTGGGCTGGGTCGAGGGAGGTTGAGGCGGGGCGAATTTCCTCCGCTCTCGCCCCACCCCGGGCTCCCTCAGCCGTCCGAGAGAGGAGTGTGGACTTCTCGTCTCTCGGCCGTTTTCTTTTCTCCTCGTCAAAGAGGTATCCGGACGGTCGCCTGAGACCGGACAGGATTTTCAAAGATTTTGTGCCTGCTGGGAATTATCGAGGGAAAGCTCTCCCCGAAAGAATCAACTCCATCGTTGAACTTCCCGTTCGATCGGGTACCGTACCCTTCAATCCACGAATTTGTCGGGGTTAGGGAAACGGGACGAAGCAGTGCTTCATTTCACGGGGGAGACCAAGAGAGATGTCTAAGCCGTTGCGAGTCGGCATGATCGGGTACGGATTCATGGGGAAGGCCCATTCGAACGCCTACGTCAAGGTGCCGTACTTCTACGATCTCAAGCATCGGCCGGTGCTGGCGGCCCTCTGTGCCCGCAACAAGGAGAAGGCGGAAACGTTTGCGAAGAATTGGGGCTATGAATCGATCGAAACCGATTGGCGAAAGCTAATCGAACGAAAAGATATCGACCTGATCGACATCGGCAGTCCGAACAACACGCACAAAGAGATCGCGCTCGCGGCCGCGAAAGCGGGGAAGATGATCGTCTGCGAGAAACCGCTAGCGATGACGACTGCTGAGGCGGAGGAGATGACCGACGCCGTCGAGAAGGCGGGCGTGCCGAACATGGTTTGGTTCAATTACCGCCGCGTCCCCGCGATCTCACTCGCGCATCAAGTCGTTGAGGAAGGACGAATCGGCAAGCCGTTTCATTACCGCGCGACCTATCTGCAAGACTGGACGATTGCCGACGACGTTCCGCAAGGGGGAGCGACGCTGTGGCGTCTCGATGCAGATGTCGCCGGGTCGGGCGTGACGGGGGATTTGCTCGCACACTCCATCGACACCGCGATGTGGCTGAACGGCCCCATCACCGACGTCACCGCCGCTACCGAAACGTTCGTCAAGGAACGAGTCCATCAAGAGACGGGCAAAAAGCAGCCGGTCACGATCGATGACGCTTGTATGTTCCTCGCGAAGTTCGCTAACGGCTCGATCGGGACATTTGAATCGACCCGATACGCACGCGGCCGAAAGAACTTCAATACGTTCGAGTTGAACGGAGCGAACGGTTCGGTTCACTTCAATCTCGAAGATCCTCAGTATCTCGACTTCTTCGAATACAAGGCACCCGGTGCCGCAGAGAAGTCGCCCGATCACCTGACCGGTTGGCGGCGCATTCACGTTACCAATTTCGAGCATCCTTATATGGATCACTGGTGGGTGCCGGGCTGCACCGTTGGCTACGAGCATACCTTTATCAACGCTCTGGCGGACTTCATCAAGGGAATCGAGACCGGCAAACCAACCCAGCCGGACTTCCGAAACGCCCTGCAAACGCAGCGAGTTTGCGATGCTGTTCTCGCCTCGGGCAAAGATGGTCAGTGGAAAAAGACGGGGGTTTCGCTTTGAGGCCACGGCGAGAATTCGCCATCAACAGGAAACGAACGTTTTGACCTTTGGGGCAGTCATTCCAACGAAGAATGACTGCCCTGTTTCATCCATGAGACGAATCGAAATTCTCCAGGAGATTTCCCGGACACACTTATGCCTTTCAATCGACACGAAAGAAATCAGTGCGAGCTTTTGCTCAAACTTGGGCTAGAGGAGGATCTCGATGACGTGGGGGATATCACGTCGAACGCGGTGATTGATCCGGACCGGCAAAGTCAGGCCCTCGTCATCGTGCGTCAGGAGGGGGTGGTCGCTGGTCTCGAATGCATCGACATCATCGCCGGGATTTATGGGAACGGATTGAACGTCGAACGGCTCGCGCAGGACGGCCCCGTTAAAAAAGGAACAGCCGTCGCGAGAATCAACGGGCCAACCCGCTCGGTGTTGACGGTGGAAAGGACGATGCTCAATCTGCTCGGAAGGCTGAGCGGTGTCGCCACGATGACCGCACGTTACGTTGCCGCCATCAAAGGGACGAAGGCAAAGATTTGCGACACGCGAAAGACGACGCCGGGTTGGCGATATCTTGAAAAGTATGCGGTCCGCATTGGTGGTGGTACGAATCATCGCATCGGCCTCTTCGATGCCATACTGATTAAGGACAACCATCTGGCGGATCTCGCTCGCCACGAAGACCATCCGCTTGCTGCCGCCGTCAAACGTTCGCGGGAGTCCGTCTCTCCCGAAACGGTCGTCGAAATTGAAGTTGATTCGATCGCGCAACTCGAGGAAGCACTTCCCGCTGGTCCAGACATCGTTCTGCTCGATAACATGTCGATCGAAATGCTTCGAGCAGCGGTGGAGATGCGTGACCGAACCGCGCCAAGGGTTGAATTAGAAGCCTCTGGAGGAGTCAACCTTCAAACAGTGACCGAAATCGCGCTCACAGGAGTCGATCGCATTAGTGTCGGAGCCCTGACCCATTCGGCTCCTGTCCTTGATGTGGCGCTCGACGATGAACCGGTAAACGTATGACTCCACTTAAACGAGAAGCAGTCCAATACGCGTCCTCGCGACGATCGACGATCGGCCGGCAGATCGAGATTCTTGAAAGCACCGACAGCACGAATGATCGATGTCATGAGCGGTCCGATCAATCGGACACGAATGGTCTGGTCATCATCGCGGAGCATCAGAGGTCGGGCCGAGGACAGCGCGGACGAGTTTGGTCCGCTCCCCCTTACTCCTCACTTCTTTTTTCCGTGCTGCTGTATCCGAAAAACGAACTCGCTTCAGCACCGTTTCTGACGGCCTGGGCCGCCAGCGCGGTCGCGGAAGTGCTTCGTGATTGGTCGCTGGATGCGCGAATTAAGTGGCCGAACGACGTGCTGATCGATGGCCGGAAAATCTGTGGCATTCTTGTCGAGCAGCGAATCGCCACCGTAGTGGGAATCGGACTTAACGTGGCGATTAAGCCAGACGAGTTTCCGGACGACCTGCGGCTTCCCGCGACATCTCTCGAAGTGGAAACGGGTCGCCAAATCGATCGAACCGAATTGTTCAATACTGTGCTTGATCGCCTCGATACGAGTTATCAATCTGCTCTATCAAATGGACCACACGAAATCTGGTGGCGTTGGCCCGCACTCGCCGAGAATCTGATCGATGCACCAGTTTTGATCACCACCACGTCGGAGCAACTGATCGGTCGGTTAGTGGAGCTTCGCCCGGACCGTGGGGCACGAGTTTTACTGCTTAATGGAACGAGCCGAACGATTCTGCCGGAATACCTCCTTCGAGTCGAACGACAACCTGAACCGGGAACCTGATATAATCTCCTCACGAAAGGAAGATTGCGTGCCGGTTCGAATTGGCTCCGTGGAAATCGCGACGAATTTGCTGCTCAGCCCGTTGGCGGGGTATACCGACCTCACGCTGCGCCGAGTGATTCGACCTCTCGGAGGGCTCGGACTCGCGTACACCGAATTCATCAACCCCCGGGCGCTCAGCAACGGAAGCCGCCGAACACTTTCCATGGCGGAGTCGGCCCTGGATGACCGTCCCCTCTCGATTCAACTCTACGGAACGGATGCGGACGAACTGGCGGAAGCCGCGGTGTGGGCTGCGGAACATGGATCGGTCGTCGTCGACATCAATTTTGGTTGCCCCGTTCCGAAAGTCGCCGGCAAAGGGGGAGGTAGCGGAATTCTTCGCAACTGTCCCGACGCCGTTCGCATCGCGCAAACGGTCATCAAGCGATGCCCGGTCCCAGTGACGGTGAAGACACGGCTCGGTTGGGAAATGGGAAATCTGGTTGCTCCCGATCTCGCACGTCGGCTCGAAGATATTGGTGTGGCGGCTCTGACGATTCACGGTCGCTACGGCGAACAAAAGTTCGCGGGCTCGGTCGATCGGGCCGGCATCCGCGCGGTCGTGGAAGCGGTTCGAAACATACCGGTTTTCGGAAACGGTGACATTCACACCCCGACTGATGCAAAACAGATGATTGAAGAGACGGGCTGCACCGGAGTGATGATTGGTCGACAAGCTCTTACCGACCCATGGATATTCCGAGACACGCATGCCTATCTGACAACTGGATCGATTCCGACTCCGCCGACTCGACTCGAGCGAACCATGAAAATGATCGAGCATTTCCAAATGATGATCGATCGAGACGGTCCCGAACGAGCGGTCATTAGCTTTCGTAAGCGCATCGGCTTCTATGCCAAAGCGATCGGGCCCTGCCCCAAACTCCGCCGTGAGATACCGATGGTCAAAACCGTTTCGGAGTGGGAAGAGCGGGTTTACGAATTCGTTGATGATTTAAAGGCAGGGCGCGATACAAGTCGTACCGATCCCAGGCCCAAGCCAAGTTCCGCAATCGAAGAGGCGGTCGCTTAGATGGTCTACCTATCGAACATCTACACGAAGAGTGGTGATGACGGCACGACCGGTTTGGGTGATGGGAGCCGTCGACCGAAAGACCACCTGCGTGTTGAAAGCTATGGCACCGTCGATGAACTGAATGCTGTCATCGGTTTACTGATTGCGAGTAATGACGATCTCCCTGAACGCGACTTCCTCGTCCACATCTCCAATGACTTGTTCGATGTCGGCGCGGACCTCTGTGTTCCCATCGCTGAACCGGAAACAGAGGGTAAATCATTACGCGTCGTTCAAAGCCAAGTGGACAAGATTGAACAAGCCATCGATCGGTTGAACGAGAACCTACCCCCCCTCAAGAGTTTCATCTTGCCCGGCGGCACCAAGGCGGCCGCTTGGTGTCACGTCGCTCGGACCATTTGCCGTCGTGCGGAGCGACGGGTTGTCTCGCTCTCGAAGAATGAACCGCTTAACCCTCTGATTCTCATCTACCTGAACCGGTTATCTGATTTGCTCTTCGTGTTGGGGCGGGTCTATAACAACGGTGGAAAGGATGACGTTCTTTGGAAGCCTGGTGCGGGACGTTAGTTCAAGACGCCCCATATTCCCCAATCCTCTTCCATCAATGAATTCCTCGGAATCGCAAGGGAATCTTACCCATCTTTGCCTTGACCCTTTCTTGAGTTCCCGTTACGGCACCTGCGGTTTCTCCCTACAGGATGTGGGGCGACACTTGAATCACTACGTCGGCCGTTTCGTCAGAAATGGCATAAATCAAGGACGATCGCGTGGCGGATTTTCGCACACACGTTACGACGAGCAGTGTCTGTGGCGTGGCCTATGGAATCGTTGGAAATACGATGCTGGGGATGCCCGTCACTACGAGCATCATCGGTGGCGGACTCTGCGCGGTATCGGGAATGCTTCCCGATCTCGACAGCGACAACAGCACGCCGGTTCGCGAAATGCTCAGTTTTGGAGCGGCGGCGATTCCTATGCTGCTCGTCGATCGCTTCCGCGAATATTCAATGACGCCGGAAGAAATCGTCATTGCCAGTGCCCTCGTCTATGCGATCGTTCGGTTCGGTGTGGCCGCCATTCTTGCAAAATGCACGGTGCACCGCGGGATGTTCCATAGTATTCCCGCTCTCATTATCGCGACGCTATTCGCATTCGTGCTGTCCTATACAGGCGACACGAACATGCGCCTCTTTAAAGCATTCGGCGTCTCGATCGGATTCTTCTCGCATCTTTTGCTCGATGAAATTTGGGCTGTCCGCTGGACGACCCTCGGACCACGAACGAAGAAGTCATTTGGAACCGCGCTGAAGTTTTTTGGCGAGGGAGGCGTCGCCAACGTGGTGGCCTATGGAATCCTCCTCCTCGTGGGTTCGATCGCCTTCCAAGAGATGAGCCAACCCAAGAAGCCGACATCGATTATCGTTCAACAACAACCAAGCGGCCCATCGCTTGTCGATCGTATCTCGAGTTTGATCGATTCATCACGCAGATAGTCATCGCTTTCCGTTTCCAAAGCGTTTTCATCAAGAGGTTGACATGGATTGGTACGACGGACTGATGATCGGGATCATTATCCTCTCCGCACTGCACGGAGCGTGGAAGGGAATGGCTTGGCAAGTCGCCCCGATCGTCTCGATCGTGCTCGGTTATGTGGTGGCGTATCCTCTCTCGGCTCAGTACGCTCCCTGGTTCGGTGAACACGCGCCGACCAATCGATTCGTCGCCCTGCTCGCCATCTATGTTGGAATCGCGCTCGCGGTCCATCTCGTGATCCGAATTTTTCACGGCGTGATCGAGTCGATGAAGATGGTAAATTTCGATCGACATGTGGGTGTGCTGTTAGGCGCCGTCAAGGGATGTCTGATCTGCCTGCTGATCACGTTCTTTTTCGTGAGTCTTTCCCCTAAAGGAAGAGACCACGTCCTCCAGACGAAATCAGGGTATGCCGCTGGATATGTGATGCGTCAGATCGAACCGGTGCTCCCTGGTGAGGTGCATGACTTCCTCGAACCGTACCTTGCCTCGTGGAACGATCAGACCACCCCATCAAAGGTGATTCCCGCATTCAGCAAGTCCTCCCCGTCGAGCGATACGAATGACCGTCCAAAGCTTTCTCAACTTTGGGATCGCATTTCGACGCCAAACCAAAACGAGAGCTCGACGAAGAAGAGTTCTTCCGCCAAGAGCGGAAGTGCTTCCGCGAGTGCGTTCGTCGATGAAATCATTCAGATGGTCGACAAAAGGGAGAACACAAAGGATTCGCGGTAAAGGGCATACTCCTTTAGAACTAGGTGCAATCCCGAATCGGCCGTCAAAATCGTGCTACGCTTGAACGACGTCATATCTCAAGCAAGTCTGCGCGATGAAAGCGGTCGATATGGTGATTAGCGAATTGATCGACTCTAGGAAAAGCAATGCTACCTCGGCAGTCTCGACAACTTTTCATCCCGAGGAACCCGCGACACTCGAATCGTCTGGCCTTTCGGAAGCGACCGTCGATTCTCTGATTGGTAAGTACCTTCTGAGCGTGCACTCGTCTCAAGGCCGACAAATCGCTCGAAGCATTCACCTTCCCTTCTCCATCATCGAAAAGCGTCTGACCGGACTGAAGACCCGGCGACTCGTGATGAGCACCAATGTGTCGGCCTTTGGGGACTTTACTTTTCAACTGACTGACGAGGGTCACAGGCAAGCGAAACAATGGTTAGACGCGTGTTCTTATGTCGGTCCCGCTCCAGTCCCTTTGGAACAGTACGTGGAGTCGGTCGCCGCTCAGTCAATCCGCAATGACTCCGTTTCACGAGAATCGATCGCTCGGGCTTTTCAATCACTCTCGGTCGATGCATCTCTTTTTTCTCGCATCGGCCCTGCCATCCGAACGGGAGCAGGTCTCTTTCTTTATGGACAACCCGGCAACGGCAAGACATCGATCGCCGAGCGGATCGCCCGAAGCTTCAGTTCCACAATCTGGATCCCCCATGCTCTAATCGTCAGTGACTGCATTATCAAAGTCTACGATCCCGCATACCACCAACCGGTGGAAACAGCGAAGACTCAGAGCGTTTTGCGCGAGACCTCTGATCTCCGCTGGCTCCGCATTGAACGACCGACGGTCATCGCCGGCGGAGAATTGACCATGGACTCGCTTGAGATTCGTCACGATCCCTCGACGAACATCAGCGAATCGCCACTTCAACTCAAGGCGAACGGTGGCGTCTTGGTGATCGATGACTTCGGCCGACAGCGCATTTCGCCGGCCGATCTTCTCAATCGCTGGATTGTTCCTCTTGATCGAAAGTACGACCTTTTGACATTGTTCACGGGGAATCGATTCGCGGTTCCGTTCGATCTTCTGGCCGTCTTTTCAACGAACATCGAACCAAAGGATCTCGTGGACGAGGCATTCCTTCGTCGAATCCCTTACAAGATTTCCGTCGATGATCCGACCGAGGAGGAATTCCGAAAGATCTTCCGCTCCGTCGCGGAATCGCATGGGTTCAAGTTTTGCGAGCATGCGGTCAAACAGCTCATCAAACAACATTATCAGTTGGCGGAGAGGTCATTCCGACGATGCCATCCTCGTGACTTGTTGGCTCAGCTCACCGCCTACATCGATTTCCATGATCTTGAGCGGGAATTGCGCGGCGACTGGTTGTCGCACGTGGCTCAGGACTACTTCCTGAGTTGATCCTCGCCCGGCCAAACCGTTCTTCGACCGCTACACTAACGGAGAGGAGATTCTCCATGCGTTGGGTCGCGGTCCTTTTCGTTGCCGTATGCATCATGGTGCCCATTGGGTTCTACATTCAGGCTCACGGCAATTTTCGCGGTCGCGCCAAGCTCGAACCGTTGGCTGAAATGCGGTATAAGGCAGGCGTAAAGGTAGAGCTACAACATCCACTAGACGTCAGCCAGACCCAACTCCTCTGTGCGGAATCGCGCCGGATGTCTCTCCGCCTCAAAAAAGCGGAGCAAAATGGGAAGTCGAAGGACGTTCAGGTCGCCCACGACTGGTACGACATGTTAAAGGATCAAATCAAATTCGCTGATTCGGTTCTCATTCTCACTCCCAATCAGAATTTCACGAAGGTTCGCATCCTGGGAGGCGACAACGCCGGGTACGAAGGATACGTATTCACCGTCGCTCTCGAAGACGAAGCGAAACGGATTGGTCCGAATGATCCGCCCCCTAAACACCGTGTCCCAGCATCGCTGGACTACTGAACCGATGTGCCTATTGTTTTTGACCGAAATCCTAGCCACTCGTACATAAATCGAGAAAACCAGCTTCCTGGATGTAACCTCCTCCTCCGATCTGCCCACGACCTTGTGGCGGGACGCATGGATTCGTTCATCCTCACCCGATCCGAATGAGTGCCGACTGGGTTAAATTCCATCGGATGAGTGGTGAAGGTACTCGAATCGCGTGCAGCCCAATGACGAAATGGATATCCGATTGAGTCTCGGCGGAGATGGAGGAGCGTTTGCGCGTCTTGTCGCGCGTCACCAAGCCGCCGTGGCAAGGCAAATGTTGAAATTCACTCGTGACCGGGGAGTGATTGAAGAACTCGTCCAAGACGTTCTTGTCGAGGCTTACAGGAGTCTTCAAAGCTATCGGAGCGAGTCTCCTTTTTCGCATTGGCTTGCCCGCATCTCTACGCGGACCGGATACCGGTACTGGAAGTCGAAGCGAGGAGAAGAGCGAGAGCGCGAACTTCTGAAGACTTGGGCCAAACGCTCGACACTGAACGACAAAGCGACTCCGAATCCTGTTGATGCAGCGGAGCAACTTGAGTGGCTTCTCGCTCAGCTTCCGCCGCGCGACCGAATGGTGCTTCTCCTTCACTACGTCGAGGGAAACAGTCTCAACGAAGTCGCCGACTTGACCGGCTGGTCGGTCACGATGGTGAAAGTCCAAGCATTTCGAGCTCGCCAAAAGCTTCGAAAGCTCTTCCAGGAATTCGGTCAGGAATCGATTTCGGATGATTCTAAGTCGAACGATCCATTCGCTGGCAAAAACTCTTCTCCGATAAAGGAGAACACCAAGAAATGAATTCGGAAATCGATTGGATTCGTGAGCTAAGTAGACAGGCAGATCTTGCCGATGCTCCATCCATCAACGTTTCCTCGCGAGTTCTTGAAGCATTGCGTCATCAACCCAAGCCGAGAATCGATCGGCCGCTAGCCTGGATAATGATCGCTGCCTCGATTTTGATGATGGCAACGGTTGGCGCGTCTCTATTCCCAGGCAACAGCCGGGAAGAGGACGTCACGTACCTCGCCCTGACGGATCCCTCAGGAATTGATGAGTTTGAGATGCTGGAGCAGGTGATGCAATGAGCCAAGCAGATTGGACGCGAGAAAGGGAGAACGGCAGCGTGAGTCTGCTCGAGCCTCCCGGTCAATCGACGAGGAGTCGACCGCTCCTTTCCATTGGAATGGGACTCGTCATTTTTTCGTGCGGGATCGTCATCGGGGCGGCCGCCATGAATATTCGCCACGAGCGGCAGCGACGACTTCCACTTAAAGATCGAATCCCGGCACTGATTGCTGACCAACTACAGAGGGATCTCACCCTTTCGCGAGCACAGCATGATCAGATCGCCGATATCGTCAGAGATCATCAGGAGGAGATGAGGAAATTGCGGGCGGAGCTTTTTCCTCACTATCGTCCTTTGCTCCAAGAGTTTGTCATGGATGTCTCGAAGGTGCTGTCTCCCGAGCAACAATCTGCCTGGAAAGTTAAGCTTCGCGACACGATTCAGCGCATGGGAATCCAAGACAATATTGAATCGATCACCAAACAACTCAGTGACGAGAAAGGTGGAACCGAATGACCGCATGCATCTGGATAACGGCCCTGTTGCCGTTACTTGGAGCGGCCAACGAATCGTCGGCTCCGAGCACGATCGGCAAGAAGATCGATCACTTCTCACTTCAGGATTACCGTGGGAAGGTATTCAGTCTCGGCGAGCTCAAAGACAAAAAAGGAATCGTCGTCGTCTTCCTGGGAGCAGAGTGCCCTCTCGCGAAGCTGTATGCTCCAAAACTTCAAGTGATGGCGAACGACTTCGAGAAGGAGGGGATTGCATTCCTCGCCATCGATTCGAATTCCCAAGATTCGATCACCGATCTTGAAACGTATGCCAAGCAACACGAGTTCAAAATTCCCCTTCTGAAGGATCCGGGGAATAAAGTCGCCGACCAGTTTGGTGCCAAACGAACTCCCGAGGCCTTTCTTCTGGATGGGAATCATGTCGTTCGTTACCACGGCCGAATCGACGACCAATATGTTCTTGGCCGAACGTCAAGCTACGCCAAGTATGCGGTTTCGCGACATGACCTAAAAGAAGCAATCCAAGAGCTAGTCGCGGGCAAAGAGATCTCTGTGCCCTCGACAGAGATCGCCGGCTGTATCATCGGGCGCACGCCGAAGAAATCCGCAGGCGGGGACGTGACCTATACCAAGCAAATTTCGCGACTCTTGCAAAACAAATGCGTCGAATGCCATCGTCCAGGTGAAGTGGCTCCTTTTTCACTCACGAACTACGACGAAGTCGCAGGCTGGGGAGAAACGATTCGGGAAGTCGTGAATCAAAACCGAATGCCTCCTTGGTTCGCGGATCCGGCGCACGGTGAATTTGCCAACGATGCGCGCCTCTCGAAAGAGGAAAAGGAACTGCTTGACCAGTGGATCGCGAATGGATCACCCGAGGGGGATCCGGCGGACCTTCCCCCTGCCAAGGAATACACCGAGGGGTGGCGCATCCCGAAGCCAGATCAAGTCATCATGATGTCGGCTCGCCCTCGCAAGATTCAAGCGGAGGGAACGGTTCCGTATCAGTATCTCATCGCTGATCCTGGTTGGAAGGAAGGGAAATGGATCAAAGCGGCTGAAGCACGTCCCGGCAATCGTCAGGTCGTCCACCACATCATCGTTTTTGTCGCTCAACCCGAGGCGATCGGAGCACTCGCTCGACTACGAGGTGCCCGTGGCGGTGGTCAAGGAGGTGGTTTGGAGGGGGGTCGCCGACGCGGCGGAGGTGGTCTTGAGCGCGCGGGAATCGGCGAGGGAGCGGGCTCTGGCCTTGCTGCGTATGCGCCGGGCAACGCACCCACGATTCTGCCGGAAGGATCGGCGATCTACGTCCCCCCAGGTTCCAAGATCATCTTCCAGATGCATTACA
This sequence comes from bacterium, assembly GCA_019748235.1. Classification (GTDB taxonomy): domain Bacteria; phylum Planctomycetota; class Planctomycetia; order Kolteriales; family Kolteriaceae; genus JAIEPU01. The sequence goes on along the minus strand of JAIEPU010000113.1, from coordinate 3,285 downwards.
CGCCGAACGGCTCGCCTCAGGAAGACCTCAGTTCGGTGGGTGTTCTCTTCGCGGATCCCGCCACCGTCAAGCGGAAGATTGTCAGCAGCGCGGTCATCAACCGGCGATTCAACATTCCGCCGGGCGATCCAAACTATCGCGTCGACGCCATTCGGCCGATTGATCAAGATGTCCTGCTCTTGACGATGGCGCCCCACATGCATCTGCGCGGCAAGTCATTTACCTTCACGGCGAAGTATCCCGATGGCAAGCGAGAAGTTCTTCTCGACGTGCCGCACTATGATCCCGATTGGCAACTGACGTATGAGCTGAAGGAGCCGAAACTCCTTCCCAAGGGAACTCGCATCGAGTGCACGGCGCATTTCGACAACTCGCCCGAGAATCTCGCGAATCCCGATCCGACGAAGTCTGTCCGCTTCGGGCCGCAAACGTGGGATGAAATGATGATTGGGTTCTTCCGCGCTCTGCCGACCAAGGATTTGGAAACGCCGGGCGATCCCGGGTTGCCGAAGAAGGAAGAAAGCGACGAGTCGGACAGACCGGTCTCGCTACTCGACTCAAAACCTCGGTAAACAAAACCAGCGTCGCCTAAGAGATCGCCGGCCGGTCTATTCCTCGTCCTCAGGGTGAGGTGATGACTTGCCGGCTTCTTTTTTTGCCGGCTTTAGTTTTCCCTCGATGCGTGGAACGATGGCTTTCTCTTCGGTGGTTTTGGGAGCAGAGAGAAGGCTGTCGGCCCAGGTCTCCGCGTCCTCCGGCCGAATTCGGCGCTGACGTTGGATCTCCACTTGAAACGGTTCCGAGCCTTCAACACGCGCCTCGACGAAGATACGGCCATCCCGACGATAAGCGAACGTCACATGAACAGGCCAGTCGGCGGGTAGATCATTCGGCAATCCACTCAAGCGGCATTCACCGATCAGAGCGCATTCTTCAGGACGGGCCGACTCCCCTTCGACGATCTGCAGATAGATCTTTTGTTGCCCGAGTTTTCGGGTCTTAAATGTCTTCGTGTTCGACCGAGGAATGGGCGAGTTCTTCGGGATGAGAACCGAAACGCGCCGCTCCCCTGTTCTGCTGTCGACTCCGACGATCCCTAGGCTGTGTGAATTGATGTTGGTGATCTTCGCCTTCTTCGGCCGTTGCACGCTCTCGACGACTTGAGCTTCCTCTCCCCAAATCATCTGGGCATAGAGTGCCGCACCGTGAGCGACAGCTTCGTCGGGCGACACCGAACGATTCGGTTCGATGCCGCTCATCTCGCGAAGCATGGCGGAGACCATCGGCATGCGTGACGATCCACCCACCAAAAGAATGGTGTCCAGCAATTCCCATTTGGTGCGGGCCTCTTGCATCGCCAGTTCGCACGTAAGCCTTGTTCGTCCTAAAAGATCCTCCGTCAACCGCTCAAGATCGCCACGAGATAAGTCGATCGACACCCGTGCGGCTCCATCGGTAAGTCGAAGAGTCGTCCGCTCCCGTGCTGTGAGAGAACGCTTCGCTTCTTCCGCCTGCGTCCAGAGCTGACTTTCAAGCTCCGGAGTCTTCCGCAGATCGATGCCAGTCTCGTTGGAGAATTGATCGGCGGCATACTGCGCGATTCGCTCGTCCCAATCCCGCCCACCGAGCTGCACGTCGCCGTCACAAACGAGTGCACGAAAGTGGCGATCTTCAATTCGCATCAAGGTGACGTCAAAGGTTCCTCCGCCCAAATCATAAACGAGAAGGGAGTATCGTCCCGGCACTTTCGTCTTAATGTCGGCGAGTCCACCATCGGTGGTAAAGAGACCCATCTGGTAACCGAATGCAAGCGCCGCTGCCGTCGGTTCATTGATCAGCTCGACGTTATTGAGGCCCGCCATCCGAGCGGCATCCATCGTTGCCTTCCGACGAGGCTCGTTGAAGTAAGCGGGAACCGTGACGACAACACGCTCGAGAGGCCCCAGACGCTGGCTCGCATCGTCCACCAGCTTTCGAAGGATCACGCTGGAAATGGCGGCCGGAGGAACATGCTTTCCTCGAATCATCTTGCGGTAGAAATCGCGACCCATGTCACGCTTGGCGGCGTCCGCCATGTTGACCGGATCCACCAAACCCGCCTTCACCGCTTCACGACCGACAATCGGAGCCTGATCCGGTTCAAAATAAACCACACTGGGAGTGAGCAGTTCCCCTTCCGCATTCTGAATCGTCGTTAGCCGACCGGCATCGTCGATATAGGCGACGACCGAGTTGGTCGTGCCGAGATCGATTCCCACGAATGGTTGCCGTTTTGCCAAGCGGATAGGTCCTTGGTGGCGGAGTCGCGACACATTGGAAGAGCGTTCCCGTAACACACGTGTAGCATACCCCAAGCCATGAGCAAAGGACGATGGAATCACCCGCGAAAACAGGCGGATGGAGGGACTATTCAAGGCACAGGGGAGGAATTGGCTGGGTGAAGCTGGACCGATCACCCTTCACAAGATAGGGGCGAGATGAATTTACGAGCAAATAGTGTCGGCCAAGCACCGTCTCGAGCAAATGAACCAACCTCAACGGCTTATGAATTGAGCTGGATGGCGTTGATGATTTCAGTGAGTTCATTGGCAACTTGAACGGGACGATTCGCGAAACTCGCCCGACGAACGCCGCGCTTGGCGAGGACTTCGTCAAACAGGTCCCGGTTTCCACTGTGATAAGCCACCGTGACATTCGGGTCTTTGAGCTGATGGCCGGTCAGGATGCAGACGACCCGGTCGGACGGAGCAATGACACCCTGCTCGCGCAGCAGCTTCGCCCCCGCGACGCTGGCCGCGCTGGCCGGTTCGCAACCGAGACCTCCGGCACCGACGATCGCCTTGGCGTCGAGAATCTCTTGATCGAAGACTTCCCGAACGACACCGTCGCATGCATCGAGAGCTCTGAGACACTTCGTCAAATTGACGGGTCGATTGATCTCAATGGCGCTGGCTATCGTCGAGGCGCGACGGTTCTCGCTGTCCATCGTTTGATAGAACTGGTCGACATTCGCGGTATCGCAGTGGCCGCCGTTCCAGCGAACGCCAAGGTCTTCATACAGCGAATAAAGGGTATTCGATCCTGCCGCGTTAATGATCGCAAGGCGAGGTATTCGATCGATCAACCCGAGTTCCTTGAGTTCGATGAATGCCTTGCCGAACGCGCTCGAGTTCCCAAGGTTACCGCCGGGCACGACAACCCAGTCGGGGACTTCCCAGCCCAGTCCTTCGAGAACGCGGTACATGATCGTCTTTTGACCTTCGAGCCGAAACGCGTTCACGCTAT